>DAIMMR010000099.1:0-10954 GCA_036720575.1 Clostridium sp. | reverse complement strand
TGTTGATTCCAAGGCTATAAAGCCTTAAAATCTCTCTGTAATTGGTCATTTCTATGACCTCCTAAATTTATTTACACCTTATTCCATAGATGTATAAATGTAGTATTACAGAGCATAAAAAATCTATGCACAACCGCTGCGGAACAAGTGCACAATTTCAGCGGAAGAGATGCTCATTTTGAGCGGTTGAGATGCACAATTTCAGGCGGCATATTCAGTAACTAAGGAAATAGAAGCTTTGATGACATTGTTAGGAGAAGAAATCAAGGAATCAGGCATAATTAAATATGTACCGCTTCCAAGAATATATGATACAGACAAGCCTATAAAAGATGACTTGCCGGAGTTTAAGGAAAATCTAAAAAGGGCATTACTTTCACAAATTGAAAAAATAAGAAATAAAGAGCAGTTTCAAGAATCGATGGAAGAAAAAGTGCTGTCTTTTTCTTGGGAAGCGTTGGTTGATAATATGAATAATATTACATTATTACGAAACCTCTGATATACACAGATTAACTGACTTATCATACTAAAGTATGAGAGCCTTTTTTTGTAATTTCATCCTTTTGGATTAATGGAAGCATAATATATGAAAAGAAATAGCTATTATGCTTAAATTAACATAATAGCTATTTTTAGAATATCATTGATGTCCTTACAATTTAAATAAATATATCATTTAAATTTATATTCAACTCGTTAAATACAGCAGATACTAATTTATCATTTCTGGAAAAATCAGTATTCGTTTTGGCTTCAAAATTATAAATAACGACAGTTTCCCTATCAGGGTCAACAATCCAATACTCCTTAATGCCAAGCAATTCATATTTCATCAGCTTTGTAAAGGTATCCATATATCTGCTGCTTGGGCTTATAATTTCAATTACAATTTCAGGGGCTTTTTTATATCTTTGAAAATCAATATTCTCTAACCCGCAAATAACTGAGATATCCGGAATTAGAACATTATTTTTATATTCCAATTCAATTTCTGTAAATACTCGGCATGATTGACCTTTTAAAAAGTTTCGTAACTCAAAATGCAAATTACTCATAACTCCTTGGTGTTTTGCACTCGGTCTTGGAGACATAAAAACAATACCATCAATAAATTCATAGTTATTTTCGTCATTGGTTTCCATTTTATTAAAATCAGATAATGTTATCCTTTTTAATGAATAAACTTCCATATTAATTCTCCTCAACTTTCACATTTATAATGATATTATACCAAAAGTATTTATTATATACAATGATAAGAGTATCAAAATATGCATTAATAAACAACAACTCTCCTAGTTCACCATATGTTTCATTGTCATTAGGTGTAACCAGTCTCATTATTGGAGGCTGACCTTTAAATTTACCTATATGCCCCAAGCAGGCTTTCGCTGCAGTTCTACATTTTCGCCTATATTTTTGGCAGGATATCCCTCCAAAATAGCATTATCTTTAAATGTACTTCTTTGCTTAATAAGTGTGCCTGATTTAACCAATGTATTTTTACCTAATTTACTGTAATCACATACAATAGCACCGGACTCTATTATGCTGTTTGAACCTATGGTTGTTCCGTGGATTATGCATCCGGGACCTATAATTACATTATCTTCTATAATTAATTCATTGTCAGGCAATAAGTGCAATACAGTGTTTTCTAAAATTTGAACATTATTACCTATTATGACCGGACCGTGAGAGTTTCCGATAATTTTTACTCCTGAAGCTATAACTGAATTTTTTCCTATTTTAACATCACCTGTTATTTCTGCAGAATCATATAAAAATGCAGACTCATCCACCTCAGGGTATTTTACGCCATATTCATATAACTTTCCCATCACTTCACCTTCCTTTGGCTCATTATCAATTATATTTTCTTCAAAAGCACTCAATGAAATATCATTGTTCCTCATTCGTAATATCATATTTTTATCATCTAAAGTAAGATTCCTTATAATTCTGCCGGGTCTGCCTACAACTACAGAGCCATCGGGGATAATAGAACCTTCAGGAATAATAGTTCCTTCTCCAAATATACACATGTTTCCTATTTTCGAGCCGGGAAGAATAACCACACAATTTCCAATCTCGCATAAGTCTCCGATACTTGCTCCTATTGCAATGCATTTGTGTCCAAATACAGTCTTGCTACCAACAATTAGCGGCTGTTCAGGTGTTCCTACAAGTACTGAATTTTCAAGAATCCAAGTTGAATTTCCAATAGCCAACGAATCTTCAACAGAACGAAGAACAGTTCCTTGGGCTACATATGAACCTTTTCCAAGTTTCATTTTACCTATTAATCTTGCAGAATCATCAATTTTTATATTCAACACACGCCTCCTAATTTATCGCACTAATAAATCATGATATTCAACATTCTTTTCCATTTGAGCTACAGCATATGGACAGACAGGTTTTATTTTCTTGTTTTCCTTTCTTGCCCAATCAACCAAATCCTTTAATATAAGCTTTCCAACTCCTTTTCCGCCTAATTCATCTGAAACTTTTGTATGTTCTATTACAATAACATCATCCTCGTTAATAATAAAACCCATTTCAGCCAATGCTGTTTCTTCTGAATCTCCTATATAAAATTTACTAATTCCTTTTATTACGTCCATTGTTATACCTCCATCTTATTATAAGTCATTTAATTTATTAAATACCCTGAGTTTTCATATTTGAAACATTTATTGGCAACTTCCTGTTAATAGAATCAAAATTAATGAATTATATATGGAAAGAATTAATGAGTACAATCCCATTATTAACTTTTTTTATTGTTTAGACATTGTTTGCATTGTTCCTATAATTAAAAAAATTATATATTTATTAATAAATTAATTGACTACAAATTAACAATAATGTTATAATCTTATCAATGTACTATAAAATTACAAAAGGAGTTGTCACTATGAAAAAGAATTTTAAGAGATTAATTTCATTGTTATTAATTATTTCAATGGCATTAAGTTTTGTAGGTTGTAAAGGACCTGAAGAAGTACAAAAGGACGTAGAAGTTGTTGAAGAAGGAAAATACACACCTGGTACATATACCGGAGTAGGTAAGGGCATTAATGGAGATGTAACTGTATTGGTTACAGTTGATGCAAACACTATTGTAGAAGTAAAAGTAACTGAACATAGTGAGACAGCCGGAATTTCAGATGCAGCTATAAACGAAGTACCTGGCAAGATAATAGAAGCACAATCATTTGATGTTGATGGTACATCCGGTGCAACGATGACTTCAAATGCAATTAAGGAAGCAGTAGAATCAGCGCTGAATCAAGCTATGGGAATTGTCGCAGAAGAAAATGAATCTGATTTGGCATTTACAAACCCTGATGTAATAATTGTTGGAGCAGGATTTTCTGGTATTAATGCTGCTATAGAAGCAGCTGACCTTGGTGCAAAGGTAATGCTATTTGAACAAAACGGAATAATAGGGGGTTCAATAAACTATGCCGGTGGAACATTGTCAGGAGCAGGAACACAAATGCAAAAAGATGCAGGAGTTGAAGACAATCCTGATTTATTCTATGAAGATATTAAACGTATCGGAGGAGAAATATTTATACCTGAATTAACAAGGAAGCATGTAGAAATGTCAGCAGCAGCTGTTGATTGGATGGATTCGTTAGGACCTGATTTTGGTGACAGATTGCCAAAACAGCCTGCAACTTATGAATCTTTCGGAATACCACGTGAACACAGAGTAGAAAAAGGAACTGTTTATTTGGAAACAGTAAAACCTCTACTTGAAAAACATATAGAAGACGGTAATGTAATATTACTTCTTGAAACAAAAGTAAATGATATAATAATTGAAAATGGTGCTGTTACAGGTGTTGTAGCACAGTCAAAAGACGGCAAAGAAATTGAATACAAAGCAAAATCAACTATTTTAGCAACAGGTGGATATGCTCATAACGAAGAATGGATTAATCGTTACAATTTCGCAAATGTTCTTACAAGTGCACCTCCACATGCAACAGGTTCAGGATATGACTTTGCTGAAAAAGCAGGAGCTGTTTTTTCTAACATGGACTATCTTCCTGCATACGCCGGAGGAGTACCGGTTTCCGAAACTGGATTTAAACAGAGTGTAACTGCTAAAACTTCAAAGTATCCTGGAGTAATATGGGTTAACAAAGATGGTAACAGAATGATTGATGAAATCGACAGCACGCCAGGACCTATACAAAAAACTTGGGCAACAGCTCCTGAAAATATTGTATACATAGTATTTGACGAAACTGTTAAACAAACAAATGATCCTATACTTACGGTAAGTTCAAAGGCAGATGAAGGTTGGACAAGATTTGAACAGGAGATTCAAAAGGGAGAAGTTGTTTTTAAAGCAGATACTATTGAAGAATTAGCAGAACTATCAGGCATCAATGCTGAAGCTTTACAAGAAACAATAGAAAAATATAATGGTTATGTAGATTTAGGCGAAGATAAAGAATTTGGAAGAAAAAGTGCTCTTCAAAAACTTGAAAATGGACCATATTATGCAGTGAAGACTGTTCCTTATGTATTGCTTACTAAAGGTGGACCATTGATGAATGATAAGGCACAAATACTTAACAAAGACAAAGAACCAATTCCTGGTCTTTATCAATGTGGAGAGCTTATTGGCGGAGCTAACATAGGCGGAGCTGCTTCAGTTGGAGGATTAGCTAATACTATTTGTGTTGTTTGGGGTAAAATAGCAGCACAAAGTGCTACAGAATATAGTCTTAATAAATAAGTTTTATAAAATAAAGCAGCTTTGAAGAAATATCATAGCTGCTTTTTTATTTGACAGGCATGTCTAAGGTACGAGGTTAATCTCGATCAATTTGTAAAAATATGCTATGATATGAATACCAAATGCTAACGACAATAGTATATATGAGAGGAAATACATATGAAAAACATTCTTGCTAATCTAAAAAAATCTAAAGGCAAAGTAGGTTTTTATTACAAAAACCTTATTACAAAAGAAGAGATAAGTTTTAATGAAAATGAAACATTTATGGCAGCAAGCGTGATAAAGCTTCCTATATTAGCAGCAGTTTTCAGTGAAGTTGCAAAAGGCCATGCTAATTTATCTGATTTAATAACAGTTAAAAATAACGACAAGGTTCCAGGCTGTGGAGCTCTATATTCTTTTACTGATGAACCTACAGTAGACATACAAACGCTTTGCAAATTGATGATTACAATAAGAAAAGTTCATAGATATGGGACTTAAAGATACTAAGCTAAAACGTCTTCTGTTTGACAGGCAAGCAAAACAAAGAGGACTCGAAAATTTATTTACTCCCAAAGAAATAGGAATACTGTTAGAGCAAATTTATAACAGAACATTTGTAAATGAAAAAGTATCAGACGATATCTTAGATATACTTTATCAGCAACAAATCAATCATAAAATACCAAGCAAGCTTCCAAACATGGTAATAGCACATAAAACAGGTGAAGATGACGGCATCACTCATGATGTGGGAATAGTTTATGCTGATGAGCCATTTGTTGTATGCTTTGCGTCAAATGAAACGAATGTAGCGGAATTTGAACAATTAATAAGAGAAATATCATATGAGTTGGCAAAATAGTAGTGTTAAGGATTAAATTTCCTTAATAAGTATCAGCTTATTCTTAATAGTAAGAAAATTGACAAAGTTAGATAATTGTAATATAATTCAACTCAAGGTGAAAAAATTAACATGGAGAAGGAGAGACACAAAACTGAAAAAACTAAAACATCTTTTTATTTATGTTTTAATTGTTGCAATGATTTTTACAGCTCTTACAGGTTGTAGTGCTCCAAAGACAGAAGATACTTCAAAAGATATTCCAGAAGAAATAGAAACCGGAATTTACAAACCAGGTAGTTACTCTGCTACCGTAAAAGGTTATGGCGGTGATGTAACTGTAACTATTACAGTAGATGCGAATAACATTACTGATGTTAAAATTGTAGGAGAAAATGAGACTCCTGGAATTGGTGGTCATGCAATAGAAGTGTTGACTAAGTCTATAATGGAAAATGTAGATGTTGATATTGTATCCGGCGCAACCTCTACAAGCACATCGGTTAAAAATGCATTAGCTGTTGCTTTATCAGAAGCAAAAGGTGAAGATATTAGTGCTGCTAAAATGAATGACGGAACGTATGAATCAACTACACTTGGATTTAACCTAAAAACACTTGTACCCGTTACAGTAAAAATTTCTGATAATAAAATTGTTGATATAGCTATAGGAGAAAACGGTGAAACTAATGGTTATTACCAATCTGTTGAAAAGAATTTAATTCCTCGTATATTGGACAACCAATCAATTAATGTAGATGCTGTTACAGGTGCTACAGTAACTTCTAATGCTGTTTTGCAAGGTATACAAAATTGTCTGATTGAGGCTGGAGCAGATGTTACTGCTATGTTTAAAGAAATACCTAAATCCACTAAAACAGAAGAATATGATGTTGATGTAGTTGTAGTTGGTTTTGGGGGTTCCGGTATGACAGCAGCATTAAGTGCAGCAGAGAACGGTGCTAAAGTAATGACCTTAGAAAAGGCAGGTAAAATTGGTGGTACCAGTGCTGTTACCAGTGGACCTATGACTGTTAATGCTCCTAGCCAAGTAGAAAAAGAAGTAGTAGATTGGCCTGATCCATTAACAGGTGAAAAAAGAGTTAAAAAGGCAGGAGAAAATCTTGTTGACGCTGATGCTCTTTATAATGAGTGGATTAAATATACTACTGTAGATGGAGTTCAAGAAGCAAAAGTAGATGTAATAAAAGATGCAGTATATAGATCCGGAGATACTGTTGATTGGCTTACAAAATATGGCTTTGAATTCGAACCTGCCACTGGATTTATAGGTGGAAAGTGGGGAATTTTCTCAAGATATAAAGGAAATAAAGCATTAACAGAAGATTTCTTTGAAAATGCCTTAAATAAATATGCAAATGAATTAGGTGGTCAATATTTACTTGAAACAGAAGCCACAGAGTTAATTACTAAAGAAGGAAAAGTTGTTGGTGTTAAAGCAGTAAAATACGATGGCACTGAAGTTATAGTAAATGCTAAATCAGTTATACTTGCAACTGGTGGTTTTGGCGGAAGTGACGAATTAATGGAAAAATATTTGGGTGAATCATGGAAATTATATGGTTCAGCTCAAAATGACGGTGCAGGTATTAAAATGGCAACTTCAGTAGGAGCAGCTACTTATAATATCGACATGGCTCCTATGTCACATTTTTCAGCACCTCCTGTTATTATGACACAGTTTGATTCAGCTTTTGACAATGATATTCCTTATGGAATGGTTGCTACCAGTGAAGTTTTGGCCGTAAATAAAAACGGAGAGAGATTTGTTAATGAGATGGCAATCGGATTAGACGCTTATGTTGGTGGTTCCAGATACTATTCAATTTACTCAAAAGAGCAAATTGATATATTACGTGAAAAAGGCTTTGGTTTTGCAGCTTCTGGACGTTATTTAAATAGAGGAGGAATTGAAGCAAATATTCCTATGACTAATATTGACGCTGTTCTAAATAAAGGTGTTGAATTAGGATATATTTATAAGGCTGATAGTTTGGAAAAATTAGCTGAACAGATAAGTGCTGACAATGGAAAGATGACAAAAGAAACACTGCTTTCTACAGTAGAAGATTACAATAAAGGTGTTGAAACCGGAAATGATTCAATGGGTAAAGCTGCTGATAGATTTGAACGTCTTGGAGCAATTAAAACAGACAGCGAATACTATGTTGCAGTTACCGGTGCACCATATATTTATAGCACTTGCGGTGGATTAGATGTAAACGAAAATATGCAAGTATTGGACACTAAAGGGGAAGTAATTGAAGGTCTATATGCTGTTGGAACTGATTCCATGGGTGTTTTGTTTACAAATAAAAAGGGCTATACAAACTTCGGTGGTGTTGCTCAAGGTTCTTGTTTCGTGTCAGGAAGAATCGCAGGAGAGCATGCAGCTACTAAATAGTAAAATAAAATTCAGACTGTAAGAAAATACTGCCCCAAAGGGTGAATATATTTAAATATCTAAACAGTAGTTTTTAATTTAGAACTACTGTTTTAATTTTTCTGTCTCCTTTATAAAGAAATATTAAATTAATATTATCTGGATTATTTTGTCATATTATGCTATAATATCCTCAATATCTTGAATTTTAAAAGTAACAATCACGAGAAACGTAATTAAAGACAAGGGTGGGGCTTATGTCACTTAATAATGGTTTCTATGAGTCTGTTATCAATAAGCTTATAGATGACGAAATCCATAAACTTAATCAAAAAAAAGAATACCATATAGATACAAAACAAATAGACGATGCAGAGGGCAGTTCAATCTTATCAAAATACATGTCTATAGTAATTAACAAATCCCTAAACAGAATTTCCAGTAAAGATAAATTAAACAACCAAATTGATACATGCAATAAAATAATAAATCTTTTAATAGATGAATTAGAATTGCATGATATTAATGAGTTTATTATTAGTGAGAATGCAGAATTATTACTTGCTGTTTTAAACAGTATTGATAATTCATTAATAGAAAAAAATAATAAAATAAGACCTATCACCTCAATTGCTATGAATTCACTTTTTACAGGTGCTAAGAATGAACCATCATTAGGTAGTGAATTAGTTAAAGAAATAAATACAGCTGAAAGAATAGACATGCTGGTATCGTTCATTAAGTGGAGCGGGTTAGTTCAAATATATGAAGCATTAAAAGAGTTTACAAAGGAACATAAATTGCGTATTATAACTACATCCTACATGGGCGCTACAGATTATAAGGCAATATTAGAATTGTCAAAATTACCAAACACAGAGATTAAAATATCTTATGATACTAAAAGAACCAGACTCCATTCCAAATCCTATATGTTTTACAGGAATACTGGTTTTTCTACTGCCTTTATAGGCTCATCAAACCTTTCAAATGCAGCATTAACCTCTGGTTTAGAATGGAATTTAAAAATTTCAGAATACACTTCCAAAGAAATGATCAATAAATTTAATGCAACCTTTGAATCTTATTGGCATGATAATGAATTTTATTTATTCAATAAAGATAACGAAAATGACACGAAAACTTTAATAAACGCTTTAAAGCAGAATAATAGCACAGATAGTAATGGCTCTCAATTTTATTTCGACATCACACCTTATTCTTATCAGAAAGAAATCTTAGATAAACTCCAAGCAGAACGTGAAGTACATAATAGATTTAAAAATTTGTTGGTGGCAGCAACAGGAACAGGAAAGACAATCATATCAGGCTTTGATTACAAAAGGTTTGTTTTAAACAATCCAACTAATAACAGGCTTCTTTTTGTTGCTCATAGAGAAGAAATTCTAAAACAAAGTTTATATGCTTTCAGGATGATATTAAGAGACAGAAACTTTGGAGACCTATGGGTCGGAAGATATGAACCTTCTCAAATAGAGCATTTATTTATTTCAATTCAAACATTTAACTCCCAAGAATTTACTGAAAACATAAAAGAAGATTACTACGATTATGTCATAATAGATGAATTCCACCACTCTGCAGCTAAAAGTTATAGAAAACTATTAGATTATGTTAAACCTAAAATATTGTTAGGAATGACTGCAACACCGGAACGTATGGACGGCAAAGACGTTACGGAATATTTTGACAACAAAATTGCAGCTGAAATTCGTTTAGGTGAAGCAATCAATAGAAAAATATTAAGTCCATTCAATTATTTCGCTGTTACAGATGAAGTTTCATTAAAACATATTGAATGGAAAAAGGGCGGCTATAATGTTAGTGAGCTTGAAAAGGTTTATACAAAAAATAATCAAAGGGCTAATTTAATTATTGATAGTATAAAAAAATACACAAAAAATATTAAAGATGTAAGAGCATTAGGCTTTTGTGTAAGTAAAATACATGCTGAATTTATGAGCAAGTATTTCAACAAGGTAGGTATTCCTTCAATTTATTTGACCTCAGATTCAAGCAATGAAGAAAGAGATAGTGCAAAAAATAAATTAAATAAAAAGGAAGTTAATTTTATATTTGTTGTAGATTTATATAATGAAGGTGTTGACATACCAGCAATTGATACTGTTTTATTCCTGCGACCTACAGAAAGTATTACTGTGTTTTTGCAACAGTTAGGAAGGGGATTAAGACTTTATGAAGGAAAAGATTGCTTAACAGTATTAGATTATGTAGGACAGGCAAATAAAAGTTATAGCATTTATGAGCAAAAGTTTAGGGCGATAATTGGCAGTACGAATAACTCAATTGAAAAAGAAATAGAAAATGAGTTTCCTAATCTGCCAAAGGGATGTTTTATACAGTTAGAAAAGGTTGCAAAAGAATATATTTTAGAAAGTATCAAGAATGTAACTAATAACAAAACATCTATTGTTAGAAAAATAAGAGACTACGCAAACGAAAGAAATAATTATGATGTAGTTGAATTTTGTAAGGAATATAATGTTGAGTTAGCAGACATTTATAAAAGTTATAGCTTTACACAATTAATAAATGAAGCAGGCGTAATTAAAGACTTTGATTATAATAAATATAAAAAAGAATCAGATGGTATCTCAAGACTCTTACATATTAATTCAAAAGAATATATTGAGTTTATTTTAAAGATTTTAGTGTCTGATAAATTTGATTATAAATCCTTTAATGATTATGAAAAACTAATGCTTAACATGTTCTACTATGAATTATGGCAAGACACATTAGAGAAATCAGGATTTAATAGCATAGAGGATTGTATATTTAAACTTAAAGAATGTCCTCACTTATTAAATGAAATCATTTCAATTCTAAAATACAACTTAGAGAACATAGACTTCAAAGTATAATGAACCCATAAATTTAGACAAAAAAAAGCTTGATTTTAAGTTTGGTTATC
>DAIMMR010000098.1:0-11049 GCA_036720575.1 Clostridium sp. | reverse complement strand
GATAAAAAATATCCGTCGCATCTTTGACTTGTTATTTTCTTTCAAATGCCTTATAGTCCTGAAGTTTCATTCAATATCCCTTTTTTCAATCTTTTAATTTTATCTTAATTCCACGTCCTATTTCCTTTATAGTAGGTAATATTCCTTCAAATTGATCTGGGATATTTTCACTTAACATATATTCTGCATTTTTAGGATCATCTACATCCTTAAAGGCATACTGTACAATTAGCTTTTCTCCATCCTTACATAAAACTATACCTATAGATGAGTTGTCCCCTTTATCTCTTACTGAGTCGTCTATGGCAGAAAGATGGAAAGTTAAAATTCCAAGATATTCCGGCTTAAATTTTCCTATTTTTAGTTCAACAGCTATATAACATTTTAATTTTAAATTGTAAAAAAGTAAATCCTCATAATAATCTCCACCTGAAAGTTCCATATGATGTTTTTTTCCTACTAGGGCAAATCCAGAATTAAGTTCTAGGAAAAACTCTACTACACTCTTTATAAAATGCTGTTGAAAAACCTTTTCTTTAACCTCATCTGAAATGTCCATAAAATCCATGAGATACTCATCTTTTAGTATCGGAGAAAATTTTTTAATATCATCTTCAGATAGATCTTCTTCCTCTTCCTTTAAAATAGTATCTTTTATAAAGCAAAAACTGTCTTCAGATTTTGTTTTACTTTTTCCTTCATCCTTTTCTTCTTCAGAATCTTTTTCCTCAGAAGTAATAATACTTTTATTTTCAATATTTTCTTTTTCAGGGGATTCTGTATTAAAAAGTTCTGCATAATCTAATTCCTGAATTCCGCACTCTTTATCTATCTCCCCTATTAAATCTTCAACGGACCAATCCTTTTCCCACATCTCATCTATGTATTCTTTTCTCTTATCAATATTTCTTATCTTATTCATGAGAATTAAGTTACACGACCAACTTATTTTAGATGCCAATTGACTTACATAATCCTGATAATTATATTCTTCAGCAAATCTAGCCATACTTTCTAAATTCTTTTCTGTAAAGCATAAATTACCTGGGAACTTACCTTTAAGATATTCTACTGTTTCACTTATAAATTCCGACTCGCAGCCTTCTTTTTCTCTCATTAAAATTAAATTTCCTATCTTCCAGTAGAGCATAAACATATATTCATTTATATTTACCAGTGCTTTATTTTTAAAAAGAATTATATCTTTCTCTAAGTTCTTAAAAAATGTATCCATATCATTATGATGTTCTATCATTTAAAAAATCACCTCACAATAAAATTTTTCCCATAATTTTATTATATGGTAAAACATATAATATTGCTACCAGGTCATAGTCATTTATTTGTAATTTCTAATCTTTAAAATTTATACTTTTTACATATCTATCTTTTCCAAGCACTGTTTTTTTAAATATACTTTGGGCATTTTGCAGATACAATTCTGGTTTTGGCATAGAAGGACTAAAATGAGTAAGCCACAATTCTCCCACTTCTGCCCTTTTGGCAAGAGTAGCTGCTTCTGAAAATAGCATATGTTTATACTGAATGGCCTTTGAAATATTCTCATCTTCTCCATACATACCCTCACATATAAATACATCAGATTTTTTTACAAATTGAGCTAATTCATGGGTTGGCCTGGAATCAGTACAATAAGACACTTTTAGTCCGCTTCTTTTATCTCCAAGTACCATTTCAGGAGTATATATTTTTTCTCCATATTCTATCTTTTCTCCATTTTGAAGTCTGTTCCAGAGGATTAACGGCACTTGATTTTTTAAAGCCTTGTCTCTATTAAACTTCCTATTTCTATCTACACCTATGGAATATGCAAAACAGGGCATTCCGTGATCTACAGACAATACACCTATATTAAAATCTCCTATTTTTTCAAAGTAACTTTCTTTACCACAAAGTTCAAGTAAGTTTATGTTATAGGGGAGCACAGGTGCTATTACCATAAGTCCCTCTATTACTTTTCTTAATCCCATAGACCCAATTATCGTAATAGGCATATTTCTGCCGGAATTAGCTATAGTAAGAAGCAATCCTGGAAGACCTGCTATGTGGTCTGCATGAAAGTGTGTAAATAAAATTGCGTCTATATTTTTTATCTTACATCCAAGTATCTTTAAGCTAACCTGAGTTCCCTCACCACAATCTATAAGTAGTTTTTTCCCATTATAAGATGCTATCATAGATGTAAGGTACCTATCTGGCATAGGCATACTTCCCCCACATCCTAGTAAGCATAAATCCAACATAATTTCCACCTTCTCTCCTAATTAGTATATGCCTAATGTCTATTCCTAAGCTAGAACTTAATTTAAATTTTTTATCCGATGACTACCTGCTCTAATACTCCCACTTCTCCAAGTGTACGTTGCGAGCAGCTACGTCCCTGGATAACGATTTTTCCTAAAGGATAACGCCTTCTAAGTGCTGAAGCACTAAGAATCCTGTTAATAAGCACCAGGTGGAGTCAAAACTCCATCTGATGCCAAGAACTCTGTTTATCACTTGAGAGATTAAAACAAAAAATAGGATTTATCCTGAGATCATCTTCACCTTCAGTGATAAATCCTTAATTATATAAGTGTTTTAAAATAATTCATCTATTATAACTTTTATTTAAGAAGTTTTTATGGCAATCATGCACTTAATATTAAATCATCAATTTTACAGCCAAGTATCTTTGCAATCACTGCAACTTTTTCAAGGCTTGGATTTTTCTTATCTCCTCTCTCCAATTCTTCCAAATAAGATTTTGAAATTGAAGTTTGAAATCTGGTATCTTTAGCAAGATTTTGAATATCCAAAGTAGTATACCCCAAACTTACTCTTATATCACGAATTTTTTTTCCGTTTAACATAAGAAAACCCCCTATTCAATATTAACTTCTTTAAGTTGATTATATTACTTTTAAGCAAAAATTCACAGATAAATTTTATTTTTTAATATAAACCTAACAAATATTTAATAGTATAACTGTGTTATAATACCATTAAGTATTATAATAAGGTGGTTTTTACATGAAACATTATGAAGTTCTTTACTTACTAAAAGAAAATAGAAATGACTTTGTTTCCGGTCAACTTATAAGCGAGAAATTAGGCGTAAGCCGTACTGCTATATGGAAATATATAAAAACATTAAAGGAAGAAGGTTATACTATAGACTCTTCCTCCAAAAAAGGATATAAACTTATAAGTTGCCCTGATATACTTACTTTTGAAGAAATTAAAGACTATTTGAATACAAAATACATAGGCAAAAAAATTATTCATTATGAAAGTATAGGATCTACAAATACCACAGCAAAAAAATTAGCTGAACAAGGAGAAGAAAATGGAACTATAATTATATCCGAGGAACAAACTGCAGGACGCGGCAGGATCGGCAGAACATGGTCATCTCCTAAATATAAAAGCATATATTTTTCTATAATATTAAGGCCGAATGTAAATCCTATGGAAGTCCCAAAGATAACACAGATAATTGCTGCTGCCATAATAGAGGGATTAAAAGAATTAAAAATAGAAGCTAAAGTAAAATGGCCAAATGATATAGTAATAGGTGGTAAAAAAGTTTGCGGTATTTTGACAGAAATGAGTGGTGAGTTAAATAAAGTAAATTATGTAATTCCTGGAACAGGCATAAATGTAAATTTAAATAGAGAAGATTTCCAAGAAGATATTTTAAATAAAGCCACTTCTCTTAAAATAGAAACAGGATCAACTATGGATAGAAAAGTTATCCTAGGTACTATATTAAACAAATTTGAACCTCTATATGAAGAATTCGTTCAAAAGGGAACTATTGAATCCTCTATAGAAATATGCAAAAATAATTCTGCTGCTATAGGTAAAAATATACGTATAATTCAAAATAAAAATGAAAGACAGGCAAAAGCAGTGAATTTAGCTGAGGATGGTGGATTAATCGTACAATATGAAAATGGTTCTTTTGAAAAATTAATATCTGGGGAAATTTCTATAAGAGGTTTAGATAAATATATTTAAGGATGTGCTAAAGAATGATTTTAATAAAAAATGTAGAATTATTTAATCCTAAATCCATGGGGAAAAAAAGTATATTAACCTGTTTTGATAAAATAGCTTACATATCTAAAAAGATAGACTTTCCATCTAGTAATTTTCCTACAGTTAAAATAATAGATGGTGATGATTTAATTGCAATTCCCGGTTTGATTGATCTCCACATACATATAAATGGAGCCGGAGGTGAAGGAGGGTTTAATAACAGAACTCCTGAACTAAACCTTACAAATCTTACTTTAAGCGGTATCACTACCTGTGTAGGACTTTTAGGAACAGATGGAATTACAAGAAATATGGGTGGACTTATAGCTAAAGCCCGGGCTCTTGAAAAGGAAGGCATAACCACATACTGCTGGACAGGATGTTACTCCGTACCCACAAGGACTCTTACAGACAGTGTGAGGGGCGATATTGTACTTGTAGATAAAATAATAGGAGCTGGTGAAATAGCTGTATCCGATCACAGGGACAGTCATCCTTCTGAAGAGGACTTAATACATTTAGCTTGTGAAACAAGAATAGGTGGAATCATTTCAGGCAAATGCGGCGTACTTCACATGCATCTAGGAGATGGTAAAAAAGGTATGACTCCTCTATTTGATTTAATAGATAAATCAGACATACCTTTTGAAAACTTGCTGCCTACACATGTAAATAGAAACAGTTTAGTATCCAAACAAGCTCTAGAATATTTAAAAATAGGTGGATTTATAGATATAACTACTGGAATTAAAAATGAAGGAGATACTGCTCAAAGTGCTCCTGAACTCTACAGTAAAATTTTAAAAGAAAATATATCTCCTTATCATGTAACTATGAGCTCTGACGCAGGAGGAAGCATGCCTATATTTGATGATAAAGGCAATTTAACAAAATTAACCGTAGGGCTTCCCTCTACAGATATGGAGTCAATAAGAGAATGTATAAAAATGGGACTATCTATGGAAGAATCCATCATCCCTTTCACTTCATCTCCTGCAAAATTTCTAAAATTTGAGCATAAGGGCTCTCTTCTTGAAGGCTATGATGCTGATCTAATTTTATTGGATAAAAAACTAAACATACATACCCTCATAAGTAAGGGCAAAATTATGGTTCAAAATTATAAACCAGTAGTATACGGAACCTTTGAGAACAGTTGACAATTCACAGTTCACAATTCACAATTAATGAAATTTTGCCTGAAGGCAAAATAGATTTAATAGATTTTCAGCTTTCACTGAAAATCTATTAATTGTGCACTGTGCATTGTGAATTAGTTAAATTGATATTATAACTTCTTCGTAAGGAATTATTGTCTTTGCCCTAAGCATTGCATTCTTCACTGCATTTACAATACCTGAGCAGCATGGTACTTCCATTCTCACTACAGTAATACTTCTCAAATCATTTTCTTCTATAATTTCAGTTAATTTATCTTCATAATATTTAATGTCGTCTAACTTAGGACATCCTATTACTGTAATGTGATCCTTTATAAATTTTTTATGAAAATCTCCACAGGCATATGCAGTACAATCAGTAGCTACAAGTAACTTTGCATTCTTAAGATAAGGTGCATTGGTATTTATAAGTCTCAATTGAACAGGCCACTGTGTTAACTCAGAAGCAGCACTAAAATCTTCTAAATTCTTTTTATCTGTATACGCATTTTTATCTGAAGCTCTTTCTATTTTTCTAGCTGCTGTACCTGGACATCCACAAGGCATAACTTCTTCCTTTTCCTCTTCTTTAGCCTTTTTAGCAACTAGTTTTTCGTCATAATCCTTGCTTTCTCTTTCAATTATATTTATAGCTCCTGTAGAACATTCAGGAAGACAGTCACCAAGTCCGTCACAGTACTCATCACTTATGAGCTCAGCCTTTCCATTTACAAGTTCAATAGCACCTTCGTGACATGCATTTACACAAAGTCCACATCCATTGCATTTCTCTTTATTTATATTAACAATTTTTCTTATCATAATATTTTCTCCTCCTTATTTTACTGTCTATATTATAATAAAATGCAGTCACAAAATCTGTAACATATGTTACTAAGTCTAAAGAGTAAATAGCAGATAATACTACCTTCCCTTTTAAATAGAGAAAAGGAAACGAAAATTTCGTTTCCTTCCCTACTACTTATTGTAACATTATCTGCATCCACATCCGCAACATAATAATAACAGTATTATTATTATTACTACTTCTTTTCCTCTACCACCGTGTCTACAACATGACATAAAGAACCCTCCTTATCTTCCTAAAATAATTCTAAGCTATCTAATTTCTCATCATTTGCTCTACACTTTTATTATATTAATTAGGTTTATAAAGGTTACTATTAAGTTGAAAAACTTACATTTTTAAGATCAGTAACTACTAACAGCCACAACCGCAGCATAGTAATAATATTATTATAATTATTACTACCTCTTTTCCGTAACAACCACATCTGCGTGACATAAAGTTTCCCTCCTTGTCTTCTTTTAATATTTTTATAAATATTTATTGATTCTCACTTTTCATCATCTGTTCTATACTTCTATAATATTAATCAAGTTAATAAATGTTACTTTTAATTTTCTGCTAGCGACAACTTAGAAATTTATCTTATTTGAAATATGTGATATAGTTATATGTGAAAATATTTAACTATATGATAAAAATTTGGAGGTACATAATACTTATGAATGAATTAGAAATTAATAATAAGTTGCAACAAGCTTTTGATACTTTAATCCCCTATATGCATTACTTTTTTGATGATGAAATAGCCTTTACCATGTCAACTACAACTCATTTTTTAAGAGTAGTAAATAGTAAAAACATTAATATGAATGCAAAACCTGGGGATCCTTTAAGGCCTACCGGAGCAGCTTATGAATGTATAAAAGCAAGAAAGCCTATTTCTACTATAGTTCCTAAAGAAACTTTTGGTGTAGAAATAAAAGCTATAGGACTACCTGTAAAGGAAGGTAATGAAATAATAGGAAGCATAGTACTTGTAAAAAGTTTGGAGAGGCACAATAAATTTGTTGAGATGTCTAAAGTACTGTCAAATGCAATAGAAACTCTTTCAAAAACCTCAAGTGCACTATCTTCTGATATAGATGAAATGACAGAACATAATGAAGTACTATTATCAGAAGTAAACGATGCCTCTAATAAAACTAAAAATACAGATGAAGTTTTAAATTTCATAAAAAATATAGCATCTGAAACTAATCTACTGGGATTAAATGCATCTATTGAAGCAGCAAGAGCTGGAGATCAGGGAAAAGGATTTTCAGTAGTAGCAAACCAGATAAGAAAGTTATCCAATTCCAGCAGTAAGTCTATAAACGAAATAAATTCTACATTAACTGAAATAGAAAAATCTGTAGCCAAAATATCTGAAGGACTGGATTCAACAAAGAACACTTTTAAAAATCAATTCTCCAAAATTCATGAAATAGATTCTTCTATAAATAACTTATCCAAATTAGTAGACAAGCTTAAAGATTTGTCTGAATAAATCAATGAATCTTACTTAGTGGAAAAAGCGACTATCACCAAATCAAAGATTTGGTGATAGTCGCTTTTTCCACTAAGTTTAGATGAATTATCTAGGGGCGTAGCTACTGTTACCTCCCACTTTGATAGAAGTGGGAGTATTACAGTAGGTAGCCATCAGATAAAACTCAGGAATTTAGTTTCCTGAGTTTTATCTTTAATCAAAATTATTTTCCTCTATAAGCTCATGTCCTTCTATCCAATCTACAAATTGTCTTGCAGTTCTTGCAGAACGTCCATTGTACCAGAGTTCCCATTTAAGAGCCTCTCTATGTAGAGTATCTTTGTCTATATTTAATTTTCTTCTTTCAGCTATTCCGTCTACAATTTGCAAATATTTATTTTTATCTGGAGATACAAATACTACGTTTATCCCAAATCTATCTGCCAGTGAAAGTTTTTCCTGCACACTATCTCCTTCATGTACTTCCCCTTCGGAGCCGGAATAGGAAGACGTCATTCTCTCATTAAAATATTCTTTTACAAGATGTCTCCTATTTGATGTAGCATATATTATAATATTCGAGGATTTATTTTCAAGTCCTCCTTCAAGTATAGACTTAAGTGCAGTATAACTTTCTTCATCATCCCCAAATACAAGGTCATCTATAAATATAATAAATTTTTCAGGCCTGTTTTTTAATTTTCTTATTATATTGGGGAAATCTACAAGATAAGATTTTGGAAGTTCAATCATACGAAGTCCTTGAGCATAATATTTATTGAGTATGGCTTTTACAGTAGATGATTTACCTGTACCCCTATCTCCATGAAGAAGTACATTGTTTGCAAAAAATCCATTTAAAAACTGTAGTGTATTTTCTATTACTATTTGGTGCTCTTTCTCATATCCAATAAGATCTGAAAGATCAATAGGATCAGGATTTTCAATTCCTTTAAAGCAGCCTTTGCCCTCAATATGTTTCCATATAAAAGCCCTATAACGAGCAAAAATTCCACAACCATAGTGCTTATGAAAATCTTCAATATCATCTATGCATTCATCCCAGTTATCACTATGATAAAGTTTTTGTTTTATATCTCTTACATACCCTGGACTATTTATACCTTCAAAATCAACTTCTGTTTTCCACTCCGGTAATCTCTCTACTATCTGTTTTAATTTACTGTCAGAAATATACTTTAACAAACTTTCCTTTACATCTGCGGAAGTTAATTTAGCAATACAACAAAGATTTCTTAAATCGTTTTTAGCAGCTTCCTTAATTACATCTTCTTCTTTTTTTAATTCTTTGTTTTCAGCTTTCATGGAAAATGGATTTTCATTAAAAATCACTTTATCCATGATATATTCCTGTAGAGAACAATATCCGCTGTTTACTAATTTAAAAAAGAAATCATTGTACATGTTTACAGCACAACCTATATTGATTTTCCCCATATCAATATAGCTTATAAGATTTCTCAAATTTCTTATTACCTCATCTTCAAGTAAATTTCTATAGATAGATATTGAATCAAAGGCTAGTTTTGCACATCTTATTTCAAAAACATTTTTTAAATTTATGCTTTCCATAAAAAGCCCCCCTATGTATCTTTGTTTTTAGTATATATTCCATTTTAACACACAAGGATATGATTTTAAATCATATTGCAAATTCTATGTTATACTTATACATGAACTTAAAACTATAGCAAATTAGGGGGGTAATTATGGATATAACAAATTTAAAACTAGAGGACTTAAAAGAAAATTTAAGAAATATTAAAAGTGGAGTAATTGCTTTTTCGGGTGGAGTAGACAGTACTTTTTTGCTAAAAATTGCCCATGATATCCTTGAAGATAAAGTAATAGCAGTTACCGCTGCTTCATCTACTTATCCTAAAAGGGAATTAGAAGAAGCTAAAAAATATGCCAGATCAATAGGTATAAGACATCTAATTATAGAATCAGAAGAACTAGAGATTAAAGGATATAAAGAAAATCCTGTAGACAGATGTTACTACTGTAAAAAAGAATTATTCTCAAAACTAAAAAAAATTGCAGAAGAAAATAATGCAGCTTATGTTTTAGATGGAGCAAATTTGGATGACACTGGCGACTTTAGACCAGGCATGAAAGCAGCTAAAGAACTAGGCATCTTAAGTCCTCTAAAAGAAGCTGAGCTTACCAAAGAAGATATTAGAAATCTTTCAAAAAGAATGGGACTTTCAACCTGGAACAAGCCTTCTTCTGCTTGCCTATCTT
The DNA here is from genome assembly GCA_036720575.1 of Clostridium sp. GTDB lineage: Bacteria > Bacillota > Clostridia > Clostridiales > Clostridiaceae > Clostridium_B. The sequence continues at coordinate 1,241 of DAIMMR010000098.1, read as the reverse complement.
CTAGATTTCCTTATGGAAATGAGATCAACAGTCAAAAACTAAAAATGGTAGAAGATGCAGAACAATTTCTTCTGGATTTAGGTTTTAAACAAGTTAGGGTAAGGCATCATAATGAGATTGCTCGAATTGAAGTTGAGCCAGAAGAAAGAGCTAAATTTTTTAATGTAGATTTGATGGATAAGGTTGGACAAAAATTAAAAGAAATAGGTTTTACATACGTAACTCTAGATCTATTAGGCTATAAAACTGGCAGCTTGAATGCTGTATTAAAGGATGCTAAATAAAAACCAATTTGTTATACTATTAAAAAGCACTAAAGCTGGGAGGAATACACTATGAATTATACTGCAATTTACTTTTCACCAACAGGAACTTCTGAAAAGAGTGTAGTTAGTATTACAGGTGAATTAGCAGAAAAAGCAGAAAGAAAGGACTTTAGGCGAGTAAATCTTACAACTTATGCAGCAAGAGAAACAAAGGTGAAATTTTTTGAAAATGATTTTGTTGTATTTGGAACACCTGTTTATGGCGGACGTATTCCAAAAGTAGCAGCACAACGTCTTCGTAATATTAGTGGAAAACAAACTCCATGTATAGTAACAGTTACTTACGGTAATAGAGATTATGATGATGCACTTTTAGAACTAGCTGACCTTGTAAAATCAAATGGATTTGTAGTACAAGCAGCTGCAGCTCTAGTTGGACAGCATACATTTGGTGAAATTCAAGTAGGCAGGCCAAATGCATCTGATGAGAAAGAAAATCAGCAATTTGCAAAAAACTTTTTGGAAGCATTAAAAAAAGTTCCCTGCAAAGGCAATGCAAAACTACCTATAAAAGGGAACCGTCCATATGTAGAAGGCGGTAACGGTGGAACTTTTCGTCCACATACAGATGATACTTGCACTAAATGTGGACTATGTGTAAAAAATTGTCCTGTAGGTGCTATAGCTTCAGATTGCAGCACAATTAATTCAAAACGCTGTATTTCTTGCTTCCGATGTATTCGTTGCTGTCCATCTCAATCAAAAAACATGAATGATGCTAATTATATAAAATTTGCAAAAGAATTTTCTCAAAAGTTATCAGTTAGAAGAGAAAATGAATATTTTTTACCACAAAAATAGGAATACTTCTTGTACGAGGTTTTCTAACTTGAAAATCAACTTATACGAAAGCATATTTTTACAACAATGAAGCTCTTTTAAATATTTTGCTTAGACTTATCAAAATATTTAACG
>DAIMMR010000097.1:0-11162 GCA_036720575.1 Clostridium sp. | reverse complement strand
GAAAAGGTATTCCTTATAAGCAAACTCCACCTGAACCTAAGAATCTCTTGATATATTGAGTAGTTTAATTTTAGAAGAAAACATTAATATATTCATGCTCCCTAAAATTCCATTCATGAAACCTGCTTTCAGTGCAAATGGGATAAAGTATAATTAAAAATTAAGAGTTAAGAATTAATAGTTTAGAATTTAACCTAAATTTATGAATTCAATAGGCATACTTTGTAAATACTAAATATGTTAAAAATTATTTATAGAGGAGGAAGCACAATATGACAAAGAAATTAAAGACCATGGATGGGAATCAAGCTGCTGCTGAAGCTTCCTATGCTTTTACAGATGTTGCAGCTGTTTATCCCATAACACCATCTACTCCGATGGCTGAACTTGTAGATGATCTATCCTCCCATGGTAAAAAAAATATATTCGGTCAACCAGTTAAACTTGTTGAAATGCAATCCGAAGCTGGTGCTGCTGGAGCCGTTCACGGGTCATTGGCTGCTGGTGCACTGACAACTACATACACTGCTTCACAGGGATTACTTCTTATGATACCTAATATGTATAAGATTTCAGGTGAATTGCTGCCTGGAGTATTCCACGTAACTGCCCGTGCAATTGCAACTCATGCACTATCAATTTTTGGTGATCACCAAGATGTTATGGCAACAAGGCAAACTGGATTTGCGCTTTTAGCATCATCAAGTGTTCAAGAAGTTATGGATTTAGCAAATATTGCACACCTTTCTGCAATTAAATCCAGCATTCCTTTCTTACATTTTTTCGATGGTTTCAGAACATCTCACGAATATCAAAAAATTGAAGTAATTGACCATGAGGATGTGGCAAAGTTAGTAGACTACACTGCTCTACAAAAATTTAGGGACAAATCTTTAAATCCAGAACATCCTTCAGTTAGAGGAACTGCTCAAAATCCAGATATTTATTTTCAGCAAAGAGAATCTTCAAATAAGTTCTTTGATGCTGTTCCAGATATTGTTGAAGGCTATATGAGAGAAATAGAAAAACTTACTGGTAGAGTATATCATCCATTTGATTACTATGGAGATCCAAATGCGGAATATATAATTATTGCTATGGGATCAGTTTGTGATACTGTAGAAGAAACTGTAGATTATTTAAGACAAAATAATGAAAAAGTAGGACTCATAAAAGTACACTTATACAGACCATTTTCTTCTTCTTACTTCTTTAAATATTTGCCTAAAACAGTTAAAAAAATTGCTGTTTTGGATAGGACAAAAGAACCTGGTTCTACAGGAGAACCTCTCTATTTAGATGTAGTAAATTTATTTTATAATAATGCAGATAAACCTGTAATTGTAGGTGGAAGATATGGATTGGGTTCAAAAGATACAACACCTTCTCAAATTTTAGCTGTATTTAAAAATCTTAAAAATCCTAATCCAAAGAATAGATTTACAATTGGAATAGTTGATGATGTTACAAATACATCTCTAGCTGAGGAAGAAATAATAGATACAACACCAGAAGAAACTATAAGATGTAAATTCTATGGTTTGGGATCAGATGGTACTGTAGGTGCAAATAAAACAGCAGTTAAGATCATAGGTGATAAAACAAATTTATATTGTCAGGCTTATTTCTCCTACGACAGTAAAAAATCAGGTGGAAGTACAGTTTCTCATTTGAGATTTGGCAATAAACCAATAAAATCACCTTATTTAGTTTATGAATCAGATTATACTGCTTGCCACAATAAGTCCTTCATTTACAATATAAATATATTAAAAGGATTGAAGAAAAATGGCACATTCGTTTTAAACTGCCCTTGGAGGGAAAACGAATTAGATGAACATCTGCCAGCTTCAATGAGACGATATATTGCTGAAAATAACATACAACTTTATATAGTAGACGCAATTTCAATATCGCAAAAAGTTGGATTAGGTTCTAGAATAAATATGGTAATGCAAGCTATATTCTTTAAATTAGCTAATATAATTCCTGTAGATCAGGCAATTCAGTATTTAAAAGACTCTGTAGAATATGCCTATGGTAAAAAAGGCGAAAATATAGTTAATGCAAACAAAGCAGCAATAGATGCAGGAGCAAATGCTGCCCATAAAGTTACTATACCAGAATCCTGGAAAAATGCTAAAGACCCAGATATGCCTAAAAAAGAGTTTCCTGATTTTATAAATAGAATTGAAAAACCTATGGCAAGACATGAAGGAGATGAACTTCCAGTCAGCGCTTTTAATGGAATGGAAGATGGTTCTTACCCACTTGGCGTAACAGCCTACGAAAAGCGTGGAATTGCAGTTTTCGTACCTGAATGGCAAATTGATAAATGTATTCAATGCAATCAATGCTCTTATGTTTGTCCTCATAGTGTTATAAGAGCCTGCTTACTAGATGATAAAGAAAAAGAAAATGCTCCTGAAAGTTTTCTAACTAAAAAACCTGTTGGCAAAGGTCTTGACGGCTTACATTATCGTATTCAAATAAGTCCACTTGATTGTACCGGATGTGGAAATTGTGCAGATATATGCCCTGCTCCAGGAAAAGCTTTGATAATGAAACCTGCACAAGAAGAAATAGAAGAGCAGTCTGATAACTTTGAATATGCCTTGAAAATTACTCCTAAAGAAGGATTAATGGATTTGCATACAGTAAAAGGAAGTCAATTTGCAAGACCACTCCTGGAATTTAACGGTGCTTGTCCTGGCTGTGGGGAAACTCCTTATATTAAACTTTTAACTCAACTTTATGGAGATAGAATGATGATAGCAAATGCAACAGGCTGCTCATCAATCTGGGGAGCAAGTGCACCTGCAATAGCCTACACTACAAACAATTTTGGCAAAGGTCCTTCCTGGGGTAATTCATTATTTGAAGACAATGCTGAATACGGATATGGAATGTTCCTTGGTGTAAAACAAATGAGAGAACGATTATCTGATTTGATGGAAACAGCCATGACAATGGATATTAATTCTGAACTGAAAGAAGCCTTTAAAGAATGGCTTGTCGGATTCAATGATGCAGATACTTCAAAAAGAGCTTCTGCAAAAATACTAAAAATCCTGAACAATGAAAGTTTAAAAAATAATAGTATTTTAAATGAAATATTTAAGAAAAAAGATTATTTAATCAAAAAATCTCATTGGATAATAGGCGGCGATGGATGGGCTTATGATATTGGATTTGGCGGTGTAGATCAAGTACTTGCCTTAGGTGATGATGTAAATATATTTGTTATGGACACAGAAGTCTACTCAAACACAGGTGGTCAATCATCAAAATCAACTCCTACGGGAGCAGTTGCAAAACTTGCTGCCAGCGGTAAAAAAACAAGAAAAAAGGATCTTGGTTTGATGGCCATGACTTATGGATATGTATATGTAACTCAAATAGCTATGGGGTCAAATATGAACCATGCCATTAAAGCAATTACAGAAGCAGAAGCTTATAAAGGTCCTTCTCTAATCATAGCCTATGCACCTTGTATAAACCATGGTATTAAAACTGGAATGGGTACTAGTATGGCAGAAGAGAAAAAGGCCGTTGAATCCGGTTACTGGCATCTATACAGATATAACCCTCTATTAAAGCAGGAAGATAAAAATCCATTTATATTAGACTCCAAAGAACCTACAAAATCATATATAGACTTTATTAATGGAGAACTCCGTTATTCTTCATTAAAAACTATCTTCCCTGGTGAAGTTGAAAAAGCATTTAAAGAATCTGAAAACAATGCTCGTGAAAGATATGATATTTACAAGAAATTATCATCAATAAAATATTGATTACAATCAATGAATCTTACTTAGTGGGAAAAGCAGATATCCCAAATCTTTGATTTGGTGATAGTCGCTTTCTCTTTAGAGTTTTGTTTCTCCCACTAAGTTTAGATGAATTATCTAGGGGCGTAGCTACTGTTATGCACAGCATAAGAACTCTAAATCGCTGAAGCTCAAGAGTTCTAATATCTCCCACTTTGATAGAAGTGGAAGTGTTACAGTAGGTAGCTATCAGATAAAAGGCCTAACCAGTCAGTTAGGCCTTTTATAATAGGAATTATTTTTCATTAGAATCTACATATTCTTTAGCATTCTTAACATCAAATTCACTTGGCACCGGTACTTTTGAAACTGATTTTTCTTTATGGGTATTTGCCCATGCTGCAGTATCATGTTTTTCAATTGGCAGCTCCATGGAACTATCTTTAGCTCTATCTCCTTCCACAATAATTCCTCCTCCCATACATATTATCTTCAATTTTAAAAAATGTATGAAAAAATATAACATTTGATGCTAATATAAAAAATCCTTGGATTACAAGTAACTCTAAAAATCTTGTTTTTGAAAAGTAGCTGTACCTTGTTTTCTATTTAAAAATAAATCACTTGAGGCAATAAGAATGCTAAATGAAGCTCATGTTCTCGTACTTCCTGGTAATGCTTTCGGTAAATGCGGTAAAGGATACATACAACATACCACTTTGTAATTTGTAATATTTACTTCCAGCGTATATCTGCTTTTCTCCTTGGTACAGTTCTTAGATATTTCACATTAGGATATCCAACTATCATGAAAGTTACAACCTTTCTTCCTTTCTTAACTCCAAGAAACTTACTTATTTTTTCATCCATTTGGGCAGCCGCAGCAGAAAAACCACTAAACAATGTTCCAAGTCCTAAAGAATTAATCATAAGTTCCATATTTGAAGATGCTAAAGCTCCATTTACTTCCTGTCTTGCTGTAACAACTATTACTACTGGAGCATTAAAAAACAATCTATCATTTTTAGGGTTTTCTTTATATTCCTTATACATATCAATCCATATTTTAGCATACCTTTGATAAAGTATATTTTTCTCATTTGTATCTTTAAGTATTTTTTCTCCAATTTGATTTAAACTTTCAATTATTAATTTTCTTAAATCCTGTATTCTATCTCTTACAACTATGTAAGATACATCTTGCATATTACTTGCTGTTTGAGTAAACCTTCCAGCTTCTATAATTTTAATAATTTTTTCATCCTCTATTTTTTTATCCTCAAACTGTCTTATAGTTCTCCTGAACTTGATAAAATTTAATAAAGTATCAGCATCTATGGAAAAATCTTCTTTATTATATTCTTTTACATCTTCCATGTTATATTCGTCTGTTGATACCGCATTTTTAGGACACACTGCAATACAGTGCCCGCACTTTATGCAAGTAATATTATTGATTTTAGCTTTACCATCTATTATCTCTATGTCTCTTGCAAAACAATCTTTAACACATTGTCCGCATCCTATACACTTTTCACTATTTACATTCATCATAAAGTCTCTACTCCTTTTTCAATGTAATTTTACACTTTTCTCATTCATAGTTTTACTTAGTGTATTCTGTAAGTAATCTTTTAAATCCATCATAATTGTATTTAAACGCAAATCTTACCACATTTCTTCGTTCATCCTCATTCATATCACCTTCTAGGGAATCCAGCAGCATATTAAGCATATTGTAAAACACCATTCTTATTACTTTATAATTTTGAGTTGTCCTACAGTTATCTGCAAAATTATATTTTTGCAGATAACTACATTCCCTCTGTATTACATTTTCTAATATCTCTTCTTTCAAATTTTCATATTTTGTACCTTTGCTGCACCTTAACAATATTAATAATCTTTTACGATTTGCTATTAAATCCCCTACCTGTTTATGATTTGGAATATACCTTTCTAAATTTTGTTCATTATTAAAAAAGGCTTTTGTTAATATTGGAAATATATTAGAATTATAATTTCTAAAAGCATCTACAAAAGATTGTGGTAAAACAGTATAAAATAAACTTTCCTTGTTGTTAAAATAAATATAAATATTTCCTACCGATATATTTGCCTTTTCGGAAATATCCTTCATTTTTGTGTTCAGATATCCTTTTTCTAAAAATATATCTATCGCCGAGCCTTCAATTGCCTGTCTAATTTTGTCTTTTTTTATTTGAGCCATTTTATCCCCCGCCAACATAAAACTGAATATATAATTCAGTTTATAATATGATAGTTTATTTGTCAACGAAGTCTGGATGGTATTATAAATATTTAAACTGGATGTTTTTGAAATACGCCCAAGTTGATATAATAAGCTTAAGAACAACCTTAGCTAAGTGAGTGATTATATGGAAATTAAAATAAATAGAAAAAGTAAAATTGCTTTATACATTCAAATTGAAAACCAAATAAAAAATATGATTTATTCCAAAATACTTCCTAAAAACTACACATTACCATCTGAAAGACAACTTGCAAATACATTAAAAGTTAATAGAAGTACCGTAATTAAAGCCTATGGAGAGCTCAAAGAAAAAGGTCTCATTGATTCAAATGCTAGAAGAGGCACTTATATTAGCTTTTGCGATAACCATGAAGAAAATGATCATAAAAAGTGCTTGTTTTGGGACGAAATATACAGCAAAAGTTCAAATAATAATTTTGACAATACAATAAGTAAAATTATGAATACTGATATCAATAGCAAAATGATTTCCTTTGGTGGTGGTATGCCATCACCAGATCTATTTCCTCAATTGGAATTTCAGAAAATACAAATTGATTTATTAAAAAATGAAGCAAAGAACATGTTTTTTCAAAGTCCCGTATCTGGAAACAAAGATTTAAAAAATGAAATTAAAAAACTTATGTTAAGTAGAGAAGTTAGAATATCTACAAGCGACATAATTGTTACTTCTGGTTCTCAGCAGGGATTAGATTTAGTTGTAAGAACTTTTGTAAATTATAACGACGTAATATTAGTGGAAAACCCAACGTTCTTTGGAGCTATCCAACTTCTTCAGGCACTAGGTGCTAAAATCATAAGTATTCCTATGGATAAATACGGCATGAGAGTTGATGTACTAGAATATTTAATTAACGAATTTAACCCAAAATTTATTTATACCATACCAAATTTTCAAAATCCAACAGGAATAACTATGAGTCTTGAAAGAAGATATGAACTCATTAAAATTTCAGAAAAATATGGAATTCCCATAATTGAAGATGATCCCTATGGTGAACTCAGATATGAAGGTAACTACCTGCCACCTTTAAAAGCATTAGACAAAAATGGTTATGTAATATATTTGAGCACCTTTTCAAAAGTAATTTCTCTTGGTTTAAGAGTGGGATGGATCGCTGCTCCAGAAAGGGTAATAAATAAACTGAGCTTGTTTAAGCAGCTTACCGATTTACATGTAAACACCTTAAGTCAGCATATTATATGTGAATTTTTAAGACAAGGCTATTATAAAAAGCATGTTAAAAAAATAAGAAAAAGCTATTCTCTAAAAAGAGATTTGATGTCTGAAGGACTTACAAATAATATCAAAAGTATAAAGTTTTTTAAACCTGAAGGTGGCTTTTACATTTGGTGTAAGCTTCCAGATAATATTTGCTTAAATTCACTTTTAAAAAGATCTTTAAAAAATGGAGTAAGCTATGTCACTGGAGACTCTTTCTACACTGAAAAAGATGAAAAAGGTAATTTTATAAGGTTAAATTTTACTTATCCTAAAAATGAAGAAATTATAAAAGGTATAAAGTTATTGCAGCTTAGTATATCTGAAATAATTTAAAGGAGATGTTTAAATTGAAAAAAATTGGTCTAATAGGTGGTATGAGTTTTGAATCCACTTTGGAATATTACAGAATTATAAATGAAACTGTTAAAAAAACTTTAGGGGGGCTTCATTCAGCTGAATGTATATTATATTCGGTAGACTTTAATGAAATAGAAATTCTTCAACATCAAAGTAATTGGGATGAATTGTCAAATATAATGGTTAATGCTGCCCAAAGCCTTAAAAAAGGCGGTGCTGATTTTATCGTAATATGTACCAATACCATGCATAAACTAGCTCCTGATATAGAAAGCAAAGTTGGGATCAAGGTTTTACATATAGCAGAAGCTACAGGTAAAAAAGTAATTGAAAAAAATATAAAAACTGTAGGACTCCTTGGAACAAAATTTACTATGGAAGAAGATTTTTATAAAAAAGTGCTGAAAGATAAATTCAATATAAACGTAAGTATTCCAGATGAAGATGACAGAGAAGTTATTCACCAAATCATATACAATGAATTATGTAAAGGTACAATAAAGGATTCATCAAGAGAAAAATATAAAAAAATAATAAACAAGTTATGTTTAAATGGTGCTGAGGGAATAGTTCTTGGCTGCACTGAAATACCACTTTTGATAAAACAAGAGGATGTAAACATTCCAATATTTGATACAACAACAATCCATGCTGTTTCTGCTGTTGAGTTTGCCTTAGATTAAGTGACATAAGAGATTATGTAGATATAATAATAAAAAACTTTAAATTTGCCAAAATTGATGGTATAATTAGGTAAAAGTTAATAAGAAGTGCTAGGGGTGCCTTAGGCTGAGAAGCGAAGTTTATTATACTTCATAAACCCTTATACCTGATCTGGATAATACCAGCGTAGGAAAAGCGATTTACACATAATTAAAACCGTATTCCGAATATCTGGAGCGGTTTTTTGTGTTAAACCTAGACTTCCTGAGCACTAATTTAAGGAGGTTTTTATGTCTACTATTTTAAAGGATCTAAAAGTTTTTTTATCTATTCCACAAAACTTAACTGAAATTTTAAAACATCCAACATCTTTATTTGCACTACTTGCCGTAATCCTTTTAATTCTTGCTGCAATAAAGATAAAAAAAATAAAATTCAACACTTCAATTGTTGTTCAAATTGGAGTGGCTCTTGCACTTGCAACTGTGCTTAAAATTTTTAGAATTTATCATTTTCCACAAGGTGGAAGTGTAACTCTAGGAAGTATGATACCCATTTTAATCCTAGCATTCTTTTATGGTCCTGAAGTTGGATTCTTAACTGGCTTTTTATATGGGATAATATCATTAATACTTGGGCCTTATATTCTCCATCCTGTACAAGTATTATTTGATTATCCACTGCCTTTTATGGCCATTGGGCTCGCAGGCTATTTTAGAGACAAAAAGATACTAGGAACCATTGTTGCCGTATTTGCCCGGTTCATATGTCACTTCATTTCTGGTGTAGTATTCTTTGGAAGTTTTGCTCCTAAAGGAATGTCTACATACTTATATTCACTTACGATCAATGGACCTTTTATGGCAGTAGAAGGTGGTATATGTATTGTTATCATGGCGTTTCTTCCTATGAAACAACTATACTCTATTTTTAACAAACATAGACAAATGGCATAGTTAACTATGCCAAAAAATTTTCAAAACAAGATAAATAATACTCAACTTTCATAGTTTAAAAAAATTGTGAATCAATTTAGTGGACAGTTGACAATTGATAGTGGACAGTGAAGGCTCGCTTCGCTAAAGCAAAGCATTGCTGAGTTGATTTATATAAATTTAAAGATTTTTTGCGATAACTAAAAATCATCCTTCACTGTCAACTTTCAACTCGAAAAATTTGCTTCGCAATATTTTTACATTAAATCAAAATTTTATATGTGGAAAAATTGAGTAATAGATTTTAAGATGTACGTGACAGCAATATCAAAATTTTCTTAGATAATAGTGCTATAAACAAAAGTACTTCTTGTATTAATTTTACATATTTATGTTAACTTATAGTAAAACGCACATATTTTTGTAATGATTATTATTTACTATATTTTTTAAATAAATCATCAAGAGCTTCTCTTAAAAGAAATGCTTCAGTTCTATCTGTTGACTTAGAAAGTCTAGAAAGTCTATCAAGTTGTGTTTTTGTAAAATAGTTAGACTTTAAAACCATACTTTCTGCTTCAGAGAGACATATTCTATTTTTGCCCAGTTCTTTAGCCCTAAACAAAGCACTATCTGCTACTCTAAAAAGTTCAACTACATTTTTAGCATCTCTTGGATAACTTGCAATTCCAAAGCTTAAAGTAAAATAAATATCTTCTGTCTTCATATTATCACTTATGTCAAATGTATTATCTGATAAATACCTCCTTATTTCCTCTAATTGCATAAATCCCCTTTCAGCACCTTGTTTTGCAAGTAATATATTAAATTCATCACCATGTCTATAAATACTATCTTCAGGTAACAAATTATTATTTAAAATTAATATAAGCTTTTCTATTACTTTATCAGCAATATCATTTCCATATAAATTATTTATATTTTTAAAATTGTCAATATCTGCAATTACAATGCTAAAAGGGCCTTCATTTTTTGATATCAATTCCTCCATTCTGGATACAATATACTCTTTAGAAACAAGTTCCCTATTCATCAAAACAACCTCCATATATGATCTGTTAATTTATTTATTACACTTCAGTATTAGTATTTTATATATCTATTTTATGATTAAAATTAATTTTTCAAATATATAATACTATAATGCCATCTATAATTATAATTTCAAATCTAAAACTATTCCAGTAAAAAATATATTTAATTTAATATATATTTGAATTTAGTATAGTTACACAGAAGTTTAGCACTTAAAAAATTTTTAGGACGGTAGTCCTTTGGATTATAAAGTCTTATGAATATTTACAGTAGAATTAATAGATTCCGATTTTTACTGGAAATTATACAGAAAAAATTTGCATAATAAAAGCATCCTTTTTATAATGGTTTTGCTGAAAACTAAAAATAAAAGGATACTGATAAAATGAGTAAAAGTTATTTAAAACAATTACTTACTTATATTAATAAAGTATATGATATAGGTGAAAAAATCAATAGTTTAAAAGATAAAAGAGTAAAATCTCCAGTAAAAGTTTCAACAATAGTTTTCGTAGTGTTATTTGGATTCATGCTTCAAATAAGAAGTTTCATAGGATCAGACCCACATATTATTTTAGGTCAAGAGATGATTGAACCTAAAAAAGATAGTTCCAGTAAAGATGAAGGTGAAATTACGGGTAGTAAACGACTAATTAAGAAGTTATATAATAAGTATCATCATTTTGCTGACATCATAGTGGCTGATGCTCTTTACTGTAAATCTACTTGGATAAAAGAAGTTCTTTCTATAGGAATGGATGCATTGGTAAGAGTAAAAGATGAAAGGATGCACATTGTAAAAGATGCATTAGCCCTATTTAAATGCCGGGAGGCAGATAAAGATTGGACTGTAAAGG
>DAIMMR010000701.1:0-1532 GCA_036720575.1 Clostridium sp. | reverse complement strand
GCTTGTTCACCTTTGTCCCATTTAAACCTGCTAAAATCAACACTTGTAGAAGTGGTTTTTAAGTCTTCTAGCAAATCTCTAAGATATAAATTAGCATCATCGATTGTATTAGTGTTGCTGAATTTTAAATCAAGATTATTGCTATCAGGATTGTGTGTATATCCTACAAGTCTAACTTCATAGTCAAAGTTTAAGTCTTTGTGATATAAATTAACTTTATCGCCTAATACAAACTTACTCCATGTATGTTGACACTCAACTACACTTAGAAAATCAACTACCCCAACACTAAATTGAATAGCAGGTTGACTAATTCTAGCAAGTATTTTTTTACCCTCTACAAGTAATTCATCTAAGTTATCTTCGGTATAGTTGCTATCCATAAAAGTTTCTTCACGTATAAAAGGATCTAATTCTCTTGCTTGTTCTTCAGTGAAGTGTTTAGTCATATCAGTATCTACTGCAATTTGATTTATACTACTTTCAATAGTTGATATTTCATTTTTTACATTAGATATTTCAGTTTGTTTAGTAGTTATTTCATTTAATTTAGCAGTTTCTTGTGCTTTATATGTAGTGATAGATTCACCATTGGCAATTGCAAGGTCTAAATTAGTTTGTATTATTTTTAATTCTATTGATAATGCGGTTAATTCATCTTGCTTAGTACCCAGCAAAGCGTTTTTACTATTTAATTGAGTTAAATATCCATCAAAGAATCCTTGTTTAGTTTGTAAATATTCATCATAGTTATTTAAAGCATCAATCAAACCCTGACTCATATAATCAGTAGTTTTATAAAAGTCATAATTGTCTATATAAGGCTTACCTGTAATACTTAATTTTTGGATTGATATATTATCTCTACCGTAGAGATACAACCTCGTTTTTATTTCATCTGACTTAATAGTTTTCTCTAAAGTCTGTAGGAAATTCTTATCGGATATATGCAATCCTTGATTAGTACCAAGCTGGTCTACTTCATATATATCAATAGTTTTATTTATAGTATCAAATTGAAAAACACAACCAAAGGTTTGTTGAACTACTTGAAAGGCTTGTAATATATTAGAGTTAGGAAAATCTAATGCTCTAAATTTTTCTAATAAATTCGGATTTATATAGGAAACTCTCCACGAGCATATCTTTTCTATATAATTGAAGAATCCTATTTCTAAGCCATTTTCATCTTTACTATTTGTATAGTCATATATTTTTCGTGAAACCCCACTATATCCAGATATAATTTTTTGCGACAATTCATATTCACGACTATATGCTTGAACTTCTTTATAAGTTGCGCCGTCTTCAGATACTTGTTCTTTTGCATAGTGTATATAAAAGTATTTACTATCATTTAATAAAATAAGCATATCGCCTTTTATGGCATCATATCTTTCATTTTTAATTTGTGTACCGTCTGTTTCCATTCTGTATAATGGAATTTCAAACGACAACTCATCTATACCGACAAACTCACCTTTGTATTCAAAATTGGAGATATTTGTAATTGTCATTATTTGTTCTTCGTT
>DAIMMR010000700.1:0-1534 GCA_036720575.1 Clostridium sp. | reverse complement strand
ATATTAGATCAAATAGCAGTTGTTATAGGAGATGAATCCATTGGAATGGAGCTATTTAGTGAAGTGCTTGCAAATGGCTTTTCTCAATATGAAATAGGAGTAATACCTGCATCCTTAGATCAGGTTTTAGTCAGTAGTGTAACCAGGCTAAGAAGTCATGATGTAAGAATACTTTATATTGTTGGAGTTAACGATGGAATATTTCCAGCATCTATATCTGCAGATGGAGTATTTACAGATGAAGACAGGGATGAACTGAGGAAAAGAGGAATGGAACTTGCAAAAGATACTAGAAGCAGGGCTTTTGAAGAACAACTTTTAGTATATGGAATACTTACTAAAGCAGATAAATATTTAACATTGAGCTATTCAATGAGTGATGAAGAAGGAAAAAGTAAAAGACAATCTATTGTCATATCTATTATAAAAAAATTATTTCCTAAGATTCAAGAAGAGAGTAATTTAAAAGGTATTTTAGGAGAGAAAGCAGGGATAGAAGCTGTAAATGGACCTAAAGATACATTTAATGAACTGATTTCAAATATAAGAAGAAGCATAGAAGATAATAATTCTGTAGATCCACTTTGGATTAACGTATATAGATGGTATAAAAATGATCCTGGTTGGAGTAAGAAAGTTGAAACTGTTTTAAAAGGATTTTCCTATAACAATTACATTGAAATTTTAGATAAAAGTAAAGTTAGAAGACTTTATGGAAGCCACTTGAATATAAGTGTTTCAAGATTGGAGAAATTTTCAGAGTGCCCTTTTGCATATTTTGTACAGTATGGACTTAAAGTTGAAGATAGAAAAATGTACAATTTAAGTTCTCCGGATTTGGGAAGCTTTATGCATGATATACTAAAAAAGTTTTCCATACAGTTAAAAGAAAAAAATTTAACCTGGAATGATATAGATAAGAATTGGTGTGAGGAAAATGTAAAAGTTGTAGTAGATAGTACTTTAAGTGGTATACCAGGGTCTATATTGAACAGTTCAAAGAAGTATAAACATATTACAGATAATTTGAAAAAGATACTTACAAGGTCAGTATGGCTTATAGCAGAACATATGAAAAGAGGTAAATTTGTACCAAGGGCTTACGAACTTTCTTTTGGAGAATCTGGAGATATACCTCCTATTTCAATAAAACTTCACTCTGGAGAAGAAGTTAGTCTCATAGGTAGAGTTGATAGAATAGATCTATTAGAGCAGGATTCAGTTGTATATCTTAGAATAATAGACTACAAATCTGGTACAAAGGAATTTAAGCTGTCAGACATATATTATGGTTTTCAAATGCAGCTTTTAATATATTTGGATGCCATACTTGCGGAACTGGATGAAAAGTTTAATAAAGAAGGTATACCGGGAGGAATATTATATTTTAAATTGGATGATCCCATAATAAAAACAGAAGGAAATATAAGTGACTCTGAGATAGAGAAGAGAATACTTAAGAGTCTTAGGATGAATGGATTGCTTTTAAATGATCCTGAGATAATAAGGCAAATGGATAGTGAAATGGAAAAAA
>DAIMMR010000699.1:0-1534 GCA_036720575.1 Clostridium sp. | reverse complement strand
CCTATATTTTATGATTATTCAATATCAGTTACTAATGGAATATCTTCATACCAAGTATGGCTGCCATATTCTTGAAATATTTTATTATCATATTCAACTACTTAAACAGTATACTGTTCTATTTTGTTTTTAACTGTGCGTATAACTTCTGCGACTCTATAATTTTTATTTTCAAATGCAATAACTTCTCCGATTTGTGGGACAATATGTGTTATAAGTTGTCCTATATTTATTTTTTTTATATTTTTAATATGCTGATTTATATCACTGTTAGAAGGATAATTATGTCTTTCTATTTCTATCATAGCAATATCTACTTTCATTTTAAATTCCTCCAATTTTATTGATTAATCTAATTCTGTTACTTTTATATTTAAGTTATCTTCTAACCATTTAGCCACAATATGTCTATGACAAAATTTATCTTTATTTTCCCAACATAGTAATACTGCATTTTCTCCTAATTCATTATATACTTGTTGAGGATCTAATTTATTTAATACAGTTTCATAATATAATTTAATATATTCATTATTATCAATTAAACCATCTTTCCAATTTTTCCACCAAGTATATTTTGGTGCTAATTTTTTATATTCTTTACCTTTATAAAAACTAGGACATTTACCTGCTATAGAAATACCGTTATTACCTTTATATTTAGCATAATAACTTGTATACATAAAATATTACCCCCTTTAATATTGAATACTCAATATTTTTAAATTACTTTTCTCTTGATTTTTTAATAAGTCTTTTTTAACGTCTTCTAGGTTGTCAAATATACATTTACAAATATGACCTCTAGTCAAATTTACTATTCTATATTTATCTTGATATTTTTCTTTAATAATAAGTAAAGTGTATCTATATGTAATCCCTTCTTTATATCGATCTACTATTACATAACAATTATTTATTATTTTTAGCTCTTGACATTTACAACTCATTTCATATATCTCCTTTATAATTCCAAATTCTTTGTTGTCCTTTAGCTGATATCGGATTTTTTAATAATTTAATATTGCTTAATCTCCAAGCATATCGTCCTTCAGTATAATCACCAAAAGCAAACTCATGATTTTTGATTACTGTATTATCTTCTAATATGGCTGTTGGAGAAATACATATATTAGATTCTTTTACTTGAATGCAATCTTTTAATACTGTTTTTGCTATAATTTTGCCTATAGGTAAATCACTCATATCATTATAGCCATAATGTTTTAATATACTTTTAAAAGGTTCTTTATAGCATAAATATAAATAATCTATACCTTTACCTGCATGAATAAGTAACTCTCCTCTATATTTTGTCGGCCAACTTCTTGTTTCATAATGTTTTACCCCAATTGCAATTAAAGTAGCAAATGGTTGCATTATCGTTATTACTTTCAATAAATATCACATCCTTTTATAGATAGGGCAGTATTGTTGTGTTATACTGCCCTTAAATTTATTTGTACAATTTATTTATCTGTGCTTCCAAATCCACCATTTCTTTGTTTTCCAATAAATTTATCACCATCTGTTA
>DAIMMR010000698.1:0-1535 GCA_036720575.1 Clostridium sp. | reverse complement strand
TTTTACGGTTCTCTGTAGATACTCCTAAACCTCATTATTA
This sequence comes from Clostridium sp., assembly GCA_036720575.1. Taxonomy (GTDB): domain Bacteria; phylum Bacillota; class Clostridia; order Clostridiales; family Clostridiaceae; genus Clostridium_B. The sequence continues at coordinate 1,495 of DAIMMR010000698.1, read as the reverse complement.
GGATTATATGGATATCCTATTCATTTATTTATGATATACTTATATTATCATATCAAATTATATAATTCAATACGTTTGAGCTAATTTAGTCCATAATATTCGTATATTTTGAGATTGTAAAAAATTATACAGTTATAATGTTCATACCATGCCGAACATTATTCTAGTGCTAAACTGAAAGGAGATTGCTTAAATATGAAAATGGTATGTATAGGAGATAGTTTAACTGCTGGACACGGTGTTTCCAATCACGAATGCTTTGTATCTATTTTAAGAGAAAAATTTCAAATAAATGTCTTAAACAAAGGAGTAAATGGAGATACAACTGCTGGAATATTATCACGTTCTTACAGAGATGTTATTCAAAACAACCCCAGTCATGTACTCATTATGGTTGGCTGTAACGACTTCATGTCTGGAAGATCTTTAAAACTAGTAACAGACAATTTAGAAGAGATTATAAAGGAAACAGTATCTGCTAAAATAATCACAATAATAGGTATAGAACCTCTTGTATCTAAAAAATTAGCTAAGGAAAAATGGGATAGTACTTTAGATTATGAGAAAGTAAGTAAACTAGAAAGTGAATACAGAAATTGGATAATAGATTTTTGCACTAAAAATAATCTTTTTTATGCAGACTTTTATAGCTGCTTCCAGAAAAAATTAAAAACAAACACCAATGACGATTTATTTATAGATGGAATTCATCCTACAGCACTAGGTCATAAATTAATGGCAGAATGTATACAAAAAACACTTACTTTAATAGAGGCACAGAATGTATATAAAAAAATACTTGCTTTCAAAGAAGCAAATAAAAAATAATATGTTTATAGACTACTCTTTATTGATTTTTTTTGCATATAATGCTATACTAAAAGTAGAAATTCAGCGTATATATTACACTCAAGAGTTATATATCATATAATATATTAAATATTAGTACTATATTATAAGGGGGATTTGTTAAAATGAATACTACCTACTGTTTTTCTAAAATACCAGAGGACTTGCAAAATCAAATTGAAGATTTAATGGAAAAATCGGGAATGCCTGCAAAAGAATTCATAAATGCATTAGCTGCACACTATAATGTAAAATATTCCAACGTATCACCTGTAGCAATTGATTATTCAAATTACTGGAATAGTTTTGTAGACTAAAGATAATACAATATATAAAAACTTTGCAAAGCAAAGCTTCGCAAGTTAAGAATTAATAGTGAAGAATGATTTTTAGTTGCCGCAAAAAATCTTTAAATTTAAATTTATATAAATCAGCAATGTTTCGCTTTAGCGAAACGAGTGGTGAAAAGCTTAATCAAAGATTTTTTGTAGTGTAATGGGAAAAAATCCACATTAACTATTAATTCTTCATTCTTAACTATTAATTAAAAATATTGTTTCGCAATTTTTTTAAACTGCGAAAGTTGAGTTTAAAAAATAACTGGTTAGAAAATAAATTTTCTAACCAGTTATTTTTTATCTCCAAT
>DAIMMR010000697.1:0-1535 GCA_036720575.1 Clostridium sp. | reverse complement strand
GCTCAGGCGTTTCTGCTTTCGGACAGGGGTTCGACTCCCCTCGCCTCCACCAATTAAGTCCACAATTAGTATAATAATTATAGACATAAAAAAACTCCAGTTTGATTTAAGCTGGAGTTTTTATTATCCTTATATATGAGGTAAGGATTTTTAGATATTATATTATCAACATTGTGGATAAGTTTCTGTGAATAATAAAAATCACTTTATAGACACTTAATCCTCATAAATTTTATTTTACAATAAATAATCTAGTATTCCAGCTTAAATTTCTATTTTATTATTTAATATGTATGTTATCCCTTTCTTGTTCTATTTCCTTGAATTTTATATTATTTTTTCTTCTTCTTAACTTTTGTCCATTTTTTTTAATAAACAAAAATTAGTGATATAATATTATCATCAAAAAACTATTATAAAACAAGGTTCGCCTTTTTCAACTAAAAACGCATCTTGAATATAGTATAAAAGCTTTTGTAATTTTAAATTACTTACCGGATTATCTTTTTCTATAGAATAATTAACTACATATTGAGCAATATCCATAGCTTTATACATAATATCCGCCTCCTATTTTCCAGATATGCATAACTTTTCTAATTTAGTTATGTAGCGATAAGTCATTATATCCAACCTCAATTTATACTTGAACAATTACATTGTCTTTTTGCAACTTTAAAAACACTCCGTTTATCTTTAATTATCTTATAATATCTCTGTATATAAATAAAAAGCTTACTTCCTTTATATTTTTTATTTATTGCTCACAACATTCAATAAAAATAAACTCTGCCAAATTAACTTCAACAGAGTTTGTAATTAGTATCAATAATTTCTAATAATCAACTCACTATACCTATGTTCTATATTCTTGTACTTTCCCACTAGATTGTGATTTCTCTGCACTTCACCTATATTGAAATTCTTGTACAGACTCCTTACAAATTCACAATCATTATAAGAAAGAATGAATCTGCCTTTTGCTTTCTTCAGACAACCGTATAACCTCATATGATCCTCTTTTGAAAATTGCGCCTGATAGTATTTTTCAGTACCGTAAAGAGTACTATGATAATTATATAATTGAGTAAAATACTTAACTTAAGTAAATACTATAAGGGAAAGTATTTAGAACCATAAAACATTCCATTTGCAAGGTTTTTTACTTTATGTATATTTGTAACTTATTAATTTTATGGGAGGAAATTTATAATGGATAATAATAAAAACAGAATGAAAGACAGACCTAAGTCTAACACTGAAAAAAGAAAAATGTATTGTGAAGCAGGCGCCGAGATAGGTATCGAACATGGCAAAAAAATAGGTTCTCACTCAAATGGGAAAAAATATACAAAGAGATCAAAATTATCTCATAACAAATAATAAAGCCTAGAGCATTTTCCCACTCTAGGCTTAAAATTTCTATTGAGCTGCTGCACTCCCGGCAGTACTTTGAATACTAGCAATAGTCTGCTTTAACTGAGTATTCTCAGCCTGTACTGCAGCCAAATCCTGATTTATCTTAGCAATCTGTG
>DAIMMR010000696.1:0-1537 GCA_036720575.1 Clostridium sp. | reverse complement strand
AAAGTATGAAAGGTAATGCCGGATTAAGTGATCTGGCGTTGGCCAATGTGGAGGCATTGGCACAATCAGAAAATAGTGGACGTGAAGATTGTCAACCAGTCTACGACATTTGTTGTGAACTAGTTATATATCCTGGTGGGGACTATGGCGAAGATTGCTTACTTGACCATACAAAAAAACCAGGATGGTTATAAATACTTAAAATAATTATTTTTATAAAGATGCGTGAATATTTTTCTCAAACAAAACTATTCTACGCACCTTTTACATCTTTTATTCAATCAACTATGAATTTTGCGCATATAAAATGTATAGGATTAGCACTAATATTATTTATTAGTTGTAATTCAACAGAAAAAAAAGAGGATATTGTCGATTTTAACAAAGAATTCTTTTTAGAACACACTCAATATGATACAGAATTATTTATTAAACATGGAAGAATTACAGTTATAGATTCTTTTATAATACTTATATCTAATCAACAAGATCCATTTTGCAAATTATACTCTATTACTCAAAATATGAAAGAAGTTGGTGGTTATGGTCGTGTTGGTAGTGGTCCCAATGAATTCATACAGCCTCTATTAACTTACTCATATGACAATACTTTTGGCTTAAATGAAATTAATAAAAAAGAATTGGCTATAATGCATTTACTGATTGAAAAACAAAATTTATCTGTTATTGAAAAGAAACGTTTGAAAGCTGACACAAAAAAAGATGAAGAACAGGTTTTTCGTACAGATTATTACTTTAGTAGGCTTGATGATGAACATTATGTTTCGTTACTTTATGATAATAATAATAAATACTTTTCATTATTTGATAGTACTTTAACATTAATATCCCGATTTGGTGAATCTCCTATTAACGAGAAGGTTTCTCCATCTGTAGCTGTGAATCGTTTGCAAGGACGTATTGCTGCATGTGAAGGAACGATGACGTTTGCAACGTCATATTTGCCTTATTTAGCTTGTTATCAATTAAGAGACACTATTATGGAAAAAAAGTGGAGTTTTTTTTATGACCGACCTCATTATGGAATACGAAATGGAGATTTGCTTTTTAATAAAGAAAAATCATATGGACAGGTGATTAATCTTAAGATGGATGCTCGATTCATTTATTTATTATACTTAGATCAATTATTGAGCGAATTTAATATTAATCAAACGGAAAAATCCATGTCGAACTTGATTTTGGTTTTTGATTATGAAGGAAATGCCATTGCAAAACTGCATTTGAGTTGTAGGATAAATGAGATGGCTTTATCAAATGATGGTAAAAAATTATATGGAATAGCTCATCTACCTGAACCAACCATTGTGGATTTTAATCTTTCAAAAATAAAAGAAAATTTCACACATTCAATAAATTAGAATACTACTGTTGCGTTAAAATTCAAAAAAATATTATTCAAATAAGTTTAGTTGCTCATTAACATTTTGATTTGAATTGAGGTTGTTCGAAAAGTAATTCGTCGAGCCTTAAAAAGCCCATTTTCCTTTGGTTTGTAAAATTATACCGCCCCTGA
>DAIMMR010000695.1:0-1544 GCA_036720575.1 Clostridium sp. | reverse complement strand
AAAAATTTTAAATTATTCATAGGATAAAAAAAACTATAGAGAAGCTATGTAGTACTATCACTTCTCTATAGTTAAATTATTTTAGATTATTTTTTTATTTTAAAAGAACTCTTAAGAGATACTATTCTATTAAATACTAACTTACCCTCTTGAAAAAACTTAGGATCAACATTGAAATATCCATGTCTGAAAAATTGAAATTTTTGGCCTGGTTTTGCATTTTTCATATCAGGCTCCAAAAATCCATTTAATATTTCCAAAGAATTTGGATTCACATTATCTAAAAATGACTCACTGCCTTCTTCTTCCTTTCCATCTGAAATTAAAGGTTCATAAAGTCTTATTTCTGCTGGAATTGCAGTACTTGCATTTACCCAGTGAAGTGTACCTCTAACTTTTCTTCCGTCAGAACTATTTCCTCCCTTTGATGCAGGATCATAGCTGCAGTGAAGCTCTTTTATATTTCCTTCTTCATCTTTTATGACTTCTTCGCATTTTATAAAATAAGCACCTTTTAACCTAACTTCATTTCCCGGAAATAATCTATAATATTTTTTAGGTGGATTTTCCATAAAATCTTCTTGTTCAATATATATTTCCTTTGAAAAAGGTACTTTTCTAGTTCCTGCTGTAGGATCATCTGGATTATTTTCAATTTCAAAAGTATCACATTGTCCTTCAGGATAATTTGTTATTACGACTTTTAGTGGTCTTAAAATAGCCATAGTTCTAGGTGCTTTTGTTTCCAGATCATCTCTTAAAAAGTAATCCAGCATTTGAGAATCTACTACACTACTTGCTTTTGCCACGCCTATAGCTTTGCAGAATTTACATACAGATTCTGGTGTAAATCCTCTTCTTCTAAGTCCCGCAATAGTTGGCATACGTGGATCATCCCAGCCGTCTACAAAATTCTCATCTACTAATTTTTTAAGTTTTCTTTTACTCATTACCATATTTGTAATATTAAGCCTAGCAAATTCTATCTGCTTTGGTACATTTTCCATTTCACATTCACGCACTACCCAATCATAAAGAGGTCTGTGATCCTCAAACTCAAGTGTACATATGGAATGAGTTACTCCTTCAATGGCATCTTCTAGTGGATGTGCAAAATCGTACATAGGATATATGCACCATTTATCTCCAGTATTGTGATGTGGGGCATGTGCTATACGATATATAATTGGATCTCTCATATTTATATTAGGAGAAGTCACATCAATTTTAGCTCTTAAAACTTTTTCTCCATCTTTAAATTCTCCATTTTTCATTCTTTCAAATAATTCAAGATTTTCTTCTACAGTTCTATTTCTATAAGGACTTTCCTTACCAGGTTTAGTTAAAGTACCCCTATATTCTCTTATTTCATCTGGAGTCAAATCGCACACAAAAGCCTTACCTTTTTTTATTAAAAGTAATGCTCTTTTATACATTTCATCAAAATAACTGGAGGCAAAGTGCAATTCATCCCAGTCATATCCAAGCCATTTTACATCTTCTTTTATTGACTCTACATATTCTGTATCCTCTTTTGAAGGATT
>DAIMMR010000096.1:0-11313 GCA_036720575.1 Clostridium sp. | reverse complement strand
ATAATCTTTTAAAAAATTTGAAAGAACATCAAAAAAAGGCAGAAAAATATAAGACCGGATCATTTAATGGCATTAAGGAACTGGATGAAATTGAACTTAAATGGTCAGAAAGTAACATGATCTCAGAAGATTGTTCTAAACTGGCTTGCGAGCTACTGGATCTAGAAGAAATAGAAAATAACCTTCCGGAAACTGAAGTATTCCATAAATTAGAAAGTGATATTAAAAAAGCTAATTCTCGGAAACTCCTTAAAAAAGTTTCTTCCCCCTTTAAACGTAAATCTTACCAGGATTTCACTGATGAACTGGCAGAAAATGAAGATAAACATAGGTTAATGGTTGAATCTTATAATCATTACTGGGATGTTCATGAACAAGTTGAAGAACATTATCTCCAGTTATACGGTGAGGATGAGGGTGCAGACCCCTACTATGATTCACTGGAAAAAGAGATGGAACTGGTTAAATTAATAGATAGATATCTACCTTTAAAAAGAGCCTTTTTAGAACATGAACTTTCCAGGGACAGTCAGAAAATCCTTTATGAATCGTACCAACTTTATATCTCCTCTCACCAAGAGAATGCTGATATTTTAGTGGAAGAAATTGATACTATGGATCAGAAGATAAGGCTGGAGAAAGTGAAGGTTCAGGCCATTGAAAAGGAGATTAAGAGTTTAAGGGAAATGGTTCGAATGAATCAGAATAATCATAGAAAACTCTTAGAAATCATTGATCAGGATATCGTTAATGAATCTAATTTCATTGTAGCCACAACAGTATCTTCTGCCCATCTGGTCCTAGAGGATGTGGTTTTTGACTGGATGATCATGGATGAGGCCAGTCAGGTGGCCAGTTACATGTCCCTCATACCACTCCTAAAATGCAGGCGTTTTGTGCTTGTAGGGGATAACCAGCAATTGCAGCCAATTGAAGAATCTAACCTATCTGCTGATCTTAATTTATCTATCTTCAACAGGCTTCTGGAGTACTTTCCCAATAATTCAACCTTCCTGGACACCCAGTACCGTATGAATCAAGAGATAGCAGATGTTGCCAGTCAATTGTTTTACCAGGGAAATCTCAAAACATACTCAGGAGTTTCAAAGCAAAAACTGGATTGTCATACGAATGATCCCCTGATCAACCCTGGTGTTCCACTAACCTATCTGGACACCTGCCAGTTACACTATCATGAGGATGGAGTGGCCAGTGGATGTGAAAACAGTAAGGAAGCAGAACTGGTAGTCAGATTGGTGGATTTATTGGAAAAAAATGGTATTCCTTCCACAGAAATTGGTGTTATAACCCCTTATACAAAGCATAAAAGGAATATTCAGAAGCGTTTAACAAATGGAGTTAAGGTGGACACGGTTTATAGATTCCAGGGACAGGAAAAAGATGTTATAATAATGACTTTCTGTAATAGTAAACTTGGTAAACTGAGAAGATTCCCCAAAGATTTCATAGGAAGACCCAGTCAGGTAAATGTAGCCATAACCAGGGCACGTAAGAAGTTGATAATAGTAGGTAATTCCAGGACTCTTAAGGAAAGCAAGTTACTGGGTGAACTTATTGGGCTGGTGGGTAGTGAGAATACTGTTGAATGTGAGGATGGGGTTTTGGATACGTGAAAACCGGATGATATCTTATTAAATTTAATTTCAGATTAAAATATTATTTCATTAAAATTATTGATTATTTTTTACGAAGCACAATTTCAATTAACTGGTCATGTTTAGGAGATAACTCATTCAACATTTTTTTAATATTAACCTCTTCAAAGAAATCAAATTCTCCATTTTTATATTTGACTGCTCTAATCTCTTTTTTTATTGAATCTACCATGTTATCACTCTTTTATTAACACTGATATGTTCATAATAATCATAGTGTTAATGAATATTTATATTAAGGAGCAACTTATTAATAAAAATTATATTCTAACTACCAATCAGAGGATTATCGGGATTATCTTTATGAGGGAAAATAAGGTAAAATAAAGCGCTCCTATCCATTTTAGAAGATAATTAATGAAATCTTCCAAAAAAAATGGAATATTGCCCTGATTTTCATCAGGAAATGGTTTCAAAGCTCAAGAGTCTTGATTCCGATGATTCACTTCAAAGTGAAAGTAAATTGATTGTTATGTTAAGAGGTGATTCCAAATGGGGATACGTGAACTGGAAATCTGTAACTTCAGGAGGATAAAGCACCTTGAACTTTCTCCTGGAGGGCAGAACTTCCTTTAAATTAAGGGGATGTATTATGAGTGAGTGTAAATATTGCGGTATACAAATTATAGGTTCCACACCTGAACCTCATACTTGTATTAGTTGTTATAATAAACGTGCTAGGTTTTCATCACAATCTGAACAACATTCATCAAATGTATCTTCTAATCTACTTGTTGATACAGTAGCCTGTTGTGCTTGTGGTAAACCCATGTCTATACTAGATTCTGATGATTTAAATTTCTGCAATGAATGCTTGAAATTAAAAATTGATTGTGAAAAATGTGGGAAAACCTTTGTTCCTATTGGATCTGGTAATTGTCCACATTGTACCCCTCAAGATAATTCACCAAAAAATAATGAACTTAACCCCTATGCCAAAACAAACATGGGTTATAAATATCTTCAAAAAGAACCTTTTTATGATACTAATACATCTTCAAGTAGATTTAATGATAAAAAAGTTGCTAGTTCTCCAAATCATAATATTTCAACAACAAACAGTGAACATAAAAATAAAGAAAAACCGAACAAAAGTTATAAAGATCTTCTAAAAAAATTGTTTTCTGATAATAAACCATTCACTAGTAGTTTGAATGAAACTAAAAAAGAAAAAATCGTTGAAGATCCATCTGGTGATTACAGATTCGTTAAATGTCGTGAATGTGGCATCGAATTTGTGCCTCGACAACATTATTACCATACATGTCCTCGTTGTTTTCAAAACTCTTCTAAAAAACCATCACACAATCATCATTTAAAGAAAGGGAAATATGGAAATGGACTTAATGACAATGACTCAACAGATGATTATTTCCATGAAAAAGAAAAAATCAAAAAAATCCATGATAAAGACCTTTTTAATAAAATAATTAGATCTTATGAATCATCTATATCAAGAATAATCCTTTATGGTGTAAGGGAATCAACAGTCCCCCTAACGTCAGAACGTTTATTACAAGTAATTCAAGGAATTAAATCTGATTATATTAATAATAACCAACTTAATCAACTACATTCCTATTCAATCTTACCAAATATTATAGAAAACCAATTTGAACTTATTATTAAGTCATTGATCAAAAATTCTTTTTTAATGATCGATGAGCAATCAATCGATGATAATATCATCATAACCAAGGAGGGTACAAATTTTTTAGAGGATTCAAATAACATAATGTTTGGTTTCTGGGATGAATTTAACAAAACAGATGGAAAAAAAGATTCAAAGATTTTCGATTCGATTGATCTGCCTCATCGATTATTAAATGATCCTAAAAGTGTCAATCGTACACATATAGCATATTTATTGGGTGAAACCAGAGATCCTCAATATGTAGATTGTCTATGTAAAGCAACTAAAGATCCAAAAGGTAATGTAAGAATTGCCTCAGCGTCTGCTTTAGGGAAAATAGGTGAAATTAAAGCTGAAAATTCACTTATAGAGTTATTAAAAGATCCAAAACAACAAGCAAGGACTAATGCTGTTCGAGCTCTAGGGAAACTTAACTCTAAAAAAGGGTTATCCCTTATAAAAAATATGAAAACAGATGAATCCCCTTATGTTGTTCGGGAAGTTGAATTAGTTTTATCCAAATTGCATAAGGATGTTAGTACACCTGAATCATTAGATGGATCAAAAACATCTGAACAAGTTTTTATTCTGTTAAATGATATAGATAGCAGGAACCGAGCTCATGCGGCCTTCCTTTTGGGTGAAACTAAAGATAAACAGTTTGTAGATGTCCTTTGTAAGGCCACATTGGACAAGGAGCCCAATGTTCGTAGATTATCCGCATCCGCATTAGGAAAAATAGGTGATCCTAAAAGCAAAAACGCGTTATTAAAACTTTTAACGGATCCTAAACCTCAAGTTAGACAATACTCTGCTAAAGCTTTAGGAAAGATAGGATCAAAAAATCAAATAGTGTCCACAAAATCCTCTGAACATTCTAGAAATACTGTTAAAAACGGTAAATCTATATCATTTGAAAAGTCTAAGGAAACCTCAGCCATTGATATTGATGAATCTTCTAAAATTTCCAGTATTCTATTATATGATCCCCATTCTGATAAGCGGGCACAAGCTGCTTACAGTTTAGGCAATAAAAAAGACCCAAAATATCTTGATGTTCTATGCAAAGCAACAAAAGACGAAAGTGCTAATGTTCGAAGATTAGCCGTTGTAGCCCTGGGAAAAATAGGTGATAAACGCGCTGAAGAAACTTTTATCCAACTTTTAAAAGATCCTGAACCTTACACACGCCAATATGCCATTATAGGATTAGGAAAAATTGGTTCTAAAAAAGCTTTACCATATATAAGGAAACTCACGAATGATTCTGTCCTACACGTACGACAAACAGCGTATAAGACATTATCCATATTGAATGAAAATTGATCTACTTATTTCCATATAATCCAGAGATTATATCATCCATATACTCATCATTTTCTTCAATCAACCTAGTAGTTAAATCATGATTAGAAGAAGTTGCTTCGTGATTATCATCTTCTAAATACTCATAAACCTGCTCTGAATCATCATTGTAGTCATCATCATAATCAAAATCCATATTAGATCGACTATTTTCATTTTTTATTTTAGAAATAGCATATCTTACAGATTCACGAACTTTCATAATAGGATCTTTCAAAGCTTCTTCAAGATATTTAACTGCACGCATATCCCCAATTATACCCAATGATATGGCAGCCTCTCTGCGGACGTTTGGATCTGAATCTTTTAATGTTTTAATCAAGTGGCAAATAATATCAGATTCATCAAAATCATCCTCAAGAGATTTTAAACTATCATCTGAGTGATCATCAATATATTTTTTCTTTAAAAAATCAGGCTTAAATATTGATTCTATATTTTTAGCGGTTTTTTCTTCTGTATTTAAGTTTAATACTTTAGATTCATCACTAATATTCTTTAATTTAGAAGGATCAAGACTTTCAGCAAATTTAATCATAATTTCTTCTTCAAAATTTAATTCTTGATGATATAAATCATCAAATTTTTCATTCTCTAAAATTAGCTCTTCCTGATCAATTAATAATAGACGACTCTCCTCATCAACTAAAAAATCCGGGTCAGAATAACTATCATAGCCATCCTCCTCAAATATTGGATCAGGTTCATCTCCTTCATTTGAATCAAATTCATGAATCTCATAAGAATCAATTAGTGAGTTAATGTCGATATAATCCAAGTCATCTTCATTATAAAAAAATTCAGGAGGTTCCGGAAATTCTAAATCAGCATTAAAGGGATCATATTTTAATTCTACAGGTTGGGAAAAATGTTTAAAGTTATATTTATCTTCAATAGCTTTTTTCTCACTTGTATTATAAAGTTCAATGGTCCCTTTTAAGATTAAACCACAATTATTGCATATGACTTCGACTTTTTCATAGTTTACGAAGAGTTTTTCTGAATTACAAGTAGGACAAGTTTGAACGAATTGATCAAAGTAATCTTCATCAATTATTTCAGGTTCCAATAATTCAATGCCATCATCTATTAAATCATAATCCATATCCCATGAATCAATGGTCCCTAATTCCAATGAATCATTTGGTTCCCATTCCTCAGAGTCAAGTTCCCTACTATATCCTCCAGGTAATTCCTCATCGAAATGTTCATCTTTTTCCATATAAATCCTCGTATTTGTTATATGACTGCTTCTTTGAAGTATTCTGGGATGAAATAAAGACATTTACGCCATCTTTCGTGCATAACTCCATAAATATCATGGTCTAATATGTAGGTGTCACAGTAATCTTTTTCATTACGCATACCACGGCCATAAGCTTGAACTAAACTGGCAACGGTCTTGTATGCATACCAATAATCATCTCTTTTCATTCTAGCCTTGACCTGTTTATCCCCTAAATAGGGGAAGGGAATTTTATAAATAACCTGGAAACGGCAAAGATCATCAGGAAAATCAACTCCTTCATCAACACTGGGAGCTACTAAAACTAATGGTTCTTCAGATTTTTCGAATTTTTTGATTATTCTTTCTCTTTTTGGACTTCTACCCTTACCTTGGGGACTGTAAATAATTATACGGGGATCATCAATTTTTTTGCTTATATAATTTGCTAACTTGTGACTGTGTGTGTGAATTAACCCTTTTTCTGAATCATGTTTTTTGAGTATTTCCTCGAGAATGGGAATGGACCTTGGCTTAGTTTCCTCAATGAATTTATAAGACATTCGACCAACGGTTTTTAGATATATTGGCCTGTTTTCTACCTTAAATGGGCTTTTAACATTAATATACAAAGTATCTTCAGGATGGATACCATGCCATTTGCAGAAGTGATCTTTATCCAAGATGGTGGCACTCATTAAGAGAGAGTAATCAGTATGTCGCAGCAGGTACCTCTGGATAAAACGGCTTACTTCTATTGGTTTGAAGGTGACCTCTTGCTTTTCTCGATTGACTTCAATTACCCATTCTGTTGGATAATTTTCAAGTTCACTTTCTATCATCGAAAGGCGATTGACAGTTCTATGAACAGCTCTTCGCTTTTTCATAGGAACATCGTTGATTTTAAGGATTGATTTGTAGGCATTGTTAAAATTTACTATATGGTCTTTCCAGAAATCAACATCATCTGTAAATGCATCATCAGATAGCTGCGGGACAGTAGTTAATAAATCTGCTTTAATCAAATATTCTATATAATCAGCAAAATCCTTTTTTAATTGTTTATTGGAAAGAGTATGACTAATATAACGTATAACCTGATCTTCCATGTTATGTGCTTCATCAAAAACAGCAAGTACCCTTTCTCCAAAGTGGTCCATATTATTCATTTCTGGGAAAAAGGAAGCATAATTCATTAGAGTTATGGGTGATTCTACTGATCTACCCTTTTGTAGCCAATAATGACAGGGTTTATCACTATTAAAGTACCATGGCTCCCCACCCATATCATTGAAACAGAGATATTCTCCTTTGCGACTAATTCCATGATCACAAATTAAATCTGCGGTTTGGCATAAACCATCAGCACAAGATACATTATCAAAATCCATTCCTTCTATGCAATCAAAGTTATTTCTACCTTTCAAAACCTGGAACTTGAAGTCTTCATAGTACTGGTCTTGTAATTGTTTAGTAATAGTTACAATATAAGCTGAAGAGAAGTAATTGGCCAATGTTACAGCAATAGCAGATTTACCAATCCCTGTACCAGCATCAAGTAATATATAGGTGTAACCTTTATCTAAGCCATGGGCTATTTTTTTTATAATAGTTTTCTGTTGGGGCCTGGGAGTCATCCCACTGGGAAAATTTTTTAATAAGTCGGAGTAAGTATCTCCACTATCTTTTATGAAAACCCCTCTCCTCCCACACTCCGGACAGACAATTACGCCTTTATTAAGGAATTTCTCACATTCTGGACATTGAAGTGACATTTAACCCCCTATACTAACATAGAACAATGTTGTTATTAATAAACAAGATATTTATATATTTATGCAGATAATTAATACATTAGGAAAAATACCGAAGAAAGATGGCGATTAAAAGAATTAAAAACAAAATCTGGTGAAATATTCAACCGATTTGAACAAGAAGAACCAGTCGTGAATTTTAATGTTCATTTTAATCCTGGAACAGATTATTCTGCAGAAGATTTTAAAGAAGTCGTAGGGGCATTTTATGATTTATTCTCCGTTTTTGAATGTGAAAACTGTGAAGGTTTGATATATTTAGTTAAAAAGGGGAAAAAATCGGCTATAGTCTGATGTAATTGTGGAAACATTAGTTGGAATCTTATTAATAAAAAATAATATATTCTTAGTATAGAGGTAAAAAATATGGATGCCTTAAAAATTGTGGATCAAGCAATAGATGAGTTGATATCGGAATACCCTGAAAAAAAGAACTACTACTTTAGGGAAAGAGAGATTCACTACATTTTTTTCAAAAAACTAAGTTCTTTAGGTGAACTTGTGCACCCTGAATATCCAACCAGAAAACGGTTTAAACGGATAAAAAATAAAAAAGTTGAAAAACAATATATCCAAAGTATTCATTGTTTCGATCCTGATATTAAAAAGGGTAAAAGAGGTTCTTATGATATTGTTGTATTAAATCCAGAATTTTATAATTATTATTATGATAATATCGTTAGGTTATCCAGTACTAAAATAGACACTAATATACACTTAAATTGCAAATATATATACATTGCTATTGAATTTAAATATATTAAAGGGACTTTTGATCGGTTAGAAGTGGAATATGATTTGTTTAAACTCAAACAGGCTAATGAAGTGGAAAACAAGAAGCTTATCATTTTCACCAAACGTAGACCTACTGATAAAAACTATGATACTATGATTAAATCTCTTAAGGAAATAAAAAAGAATGAACATGAGATCCATATTGAAATAATTGAGGATTAAAGAAGATCATACACTAAAACAATATTCTAAAGATTATACCCTGATACAAAAAATTTATATTAATCTGAAAAAGAATAATAATCTAATTCTTCTTAAGATTCTGTTAATCATTATTATGAATCATTGCAGGTTTGTGAATTGACATCACTAATCTTTAAATTCAAAGTATGTTTAACAGTGTCTTTTTCACCATACCCTGAACATATATTTAGGTATTTCTGATTTTCAAAATCTTTTATTCCAATATTACAGTTTAAGAAATGTTCAATAAACATACTGAAACTTACGAAAAAAGAGGCAATATCATTCTGATTTTCTTCATATGCCTCCCCCAACGTGAAGGTTTTTTTACCAACCACATTCCTTGTCTTTTCAACGAAATTTGTGTCTGATGCTTTAATTCCAGGTCTTATATAAACTCGCTCATCAAAATATTCATAATTTAGAATGGCTAACCTATCTTTTTTTTCTTCAAATGACCGGAATAGGGGATTATAAAACAGATAATAATATTTAACCCCGTCAATTTTTTCTTTCTTTCGAATACATTCCAATTGGTCAATTTTTTTACTATTGACTTTCACATTTTGGTCTAATCCATATTTTGATTTTAAATTAAACTTATGATCATACTTTAACCTTTTACATTGAATAAGTAGACCTTTTTTAATTTTTTTACCATTATAATCTTTCATTTCTAGAATAATCCCTATATCTGCCTTAGATTTTCCTTCATAATGCCGCTTATGTTCATGCGTTTCAAATGTAATGTCTAAACGTTTGCGAGACCCATAAAGATCCTTATTCAAATCTTTAAGATTATAACTCAATAAATTTTGATGAATATTTGTTTTGCTATCTAAAAGTTGACCCAACATAAAAGTTAAACTTTCTTCAGGAGTATCTGGAGTATCTGATAGCAATCTTGAAACTTCAAAATCTATACCCTCAAAAAATTGCCGTATATATATAAATTCTTCAGTCGAAAATAGATCAACATTTGGCATGATAACCCTCAATTAATTTAATTTCTCATTTTTTTAATTTTTTTAAAAAATTCCTCGACTAAAACAATAATAGAGATATTAAGATATATTGTTTATAAATATTTATTATAGTATGATAAAATTAATGTAGTATTTATAAAAATTAATTCAATAAACTTATATTACTATTAAACAAACGTTATACGTGGTTTAAAAATGATAAAAGAAGGTGCAGTTTTAGAAGGTCCATTATGGCCAGAACCAATTGAAATAAAAATGGTTAAAGAAGTTGGGGACCGAATACTCATCATAGCAGCTACTATTTATTCTAATAAACTCATTGAACAGCTTTTAACTGAAGAAGAAATCAAAGAAATTAGCCATCTTGAATTAATCCAAGACTTTTCAGCTCCTGCTAGTGAAGTATTTCTTTCATTAGAAGCTATGAGATACCGCTTTGCATCTCTTTTTGATCCTTTTTTGGCTATGAGTACATCTAAAATAGATCCCCTCCCATTCCAATTGGATGCTGTTTATTTACACGCTTTAAAACTACCCCGTATGCGTTTCATGATTGCTGATGACCCTGGTGCCGGGAAAACAATCATGGCAGGTTTAATAATTAAAGAGATGGAACTTAGAGGTTTAGCTCGCAGAGTTCTAATTGTTTCACCAGGTCATTTGAAAGAACAGTGGAAAAGGGAATTAAAGGAAAAATTCCAATCTAATTTTACCATTGTTGATCGTGGATTTATGAATACTTACCGTGGTGAAAGTCCATGGGAAGTGGAAAATCAGCTCATAACTTCCATTGACTTTGCAAAAAGAGAAGATATCCGAAACTCTTTGTGGGGAGTTGATTGGGATTTAGTGATAGTTGATGAAGCCCATAAAATGGCTGCCTATAAGTATGGTAAAAAAACTAATAAAACTACCCGTTACAAGTTAGGAGAAGTTTTATCTAAAACATCTGAGAATTTGCTTTTTTTAACAGCCACTCCTCATAAAGGAGACCCTGAAAACTTCAGATTATTACTTGACCTTTTAGAACCCGGTTTTTTTGCTAAAACTGGAATGATAAGTGAAGCGAAAAATAGTAATGACAATCCTCTATTTATCCGACGTATTAAAGAAGATTTACGTAATTTCGATGGTAAACCAATCTTCAAAAAACGAAACACTTACAGTAACAAGTTCCAACTATCCGATACTGAAATGGAACTCTACAATGAACTATCTAAATACATAATTAATCAATATAACAAGGCTATAGCTCAGGATAATCGTCGTAATTTCGTATTTGCTCTTTTATTACTTCAAAGAAGGATGGCCTCCAGTATTTATGCTCTTTTAAAATCCTTGAAACGAAAAAAAGCTAAATATGAACAAATTCTATTAAACCCTAACCTTCTTAATGAAGTTAAGATAATTAATTCACGTGATATGGATATAGAATCTGATTTAGAACGTTGGGAAGATGAATCAGAAATAGATAGATGGGAAAAAGAGTCTAAAGTAGAAAATTCCACTATATCAGTTAATTTAGAAGAATTAAAAGATGAAATACGAATTTTAACTAAATTAATTATTATGGCTGAATCTATTTTAGATTCAGGCAATGAAACTAAACTCCAAGAACTTAGAAAAATCATGGATA
>DAIMMR010000694.1:0-1546 GCA_036720575.1 Clostridium sp. | reverse complement strand
GGAGAACGTCCATAGATTTGTGTAAATTATTATAGATGTGATTAGATTAACTGGAAATTACTATGGGGGACAAACTCCTGTAGTAATTTTTATTTTTTTGGGCATTACTAAATAATGAGATTTTGTGGCTCTAATTAATATTATTTTTAGCAAAAATAATATTATTATGCATTTATATTCTAAAAAGTACAACCTAAATTTAAGGACTTACTTTTATGATTCAATTCTATCTTCAAACATTATAGTTAGTTGAGCTAGAGTACCGGCCCAGTTAGGTGATGGTGATGTCCATTTTTTCATAATTTGTTCTGTTGCTAAAAATAAAGCCTTCCTTAGAGAATCATCCGTAGGAAACGTAGTCCTTATCTTAGTGAACTTTCTTAATTGCCTATTAAAGCCTTCTAGCGCGTTAGTCGTATATATTATACGTCTTATTTCCGGAGGAAAATCAAAGTATGTAGATAGATTTTCCCAATTATTGCGCCAAGATTGTATTACTATAGAGTATTTATCAGCCCAGTTACTTTCTAGCTTATTTAGGCCATCAAGTGCTAATTGTTCAGTTGAAGCTTGATATACTTCTTTTAAATCCTTTATAAATGACTTACTATCTTTTGAGGCTACATATTTTAATGAATTTCTAATCTGGTGTACTATGCAATTTTGAATATTAACATCTGGGAAAACAACTTTTATAGCATCTGGAAGCCCTTTAAGTCCATCCATACAGGCAATTATGATGTCTTTTACGCCTCTGTTTTTTAAGTCATTACATACAGAAAGCCAGAATTTTGCTCCTTCCTGCTCACCGATCCATAATCCTAGTATATCTTTATGCCCTTTCATATCTAAAGCCATACAAACATAGGCAGCCTTATTAACAATCTTATGTTCTTCTCTGACTTTAAAATATAAGGCATCCATATAAACTATAGGATATACAGGGTCTAACGACCTATTCTGCCAAGCTATAGCTGTTTCCATTACCTTATCAGTAATTTTTGAAATCATAGAAGGAGATATGTCTACCCCGTAGAGTTCATCTATTTCAGATTTAATATCATCCACAGACATGCCTCTGGCATATAGACCAATTACCTTCTTATCAAGTTCATTGCAGACAGTTTCGTACTTTCTGACAATCCTCGGATTAAACTCTGAATTTCTATCTCTTGGTATATCCACAGGAACTTCCCCAAAGCTAGTTTTAATATTTTTTGAGCTATATCCATTTCTATAGTTTTTACCCCCGTTCTCGCTTCTCTCGTATTTATCTCTACCGAGATGCTCTTCCATCTCTGCCTCCAAAAATTGTTGAATTATGTTTCCGAATAGTCGTTGCATCAAACCGTTTTTACCTACTAAATCCTCCATACTATCACACTTATTTAGTTCTTTCTTAAGGTCAATATCTGGTATATTTAATTCTCTCATAATCATTACTCCTATCAAAAATATTTTGTAGATATTATTCCCATAATTACCAGCCACATATACAAAAAGAACGTAGGTAGATTTGTATTTACACAAATCTACCTACGTTCTC
>DAIMMR010000095.1:10359-11356 GCA_036720575.1 Clostridium sp. | reverse complement strand
ATATAACTTTTATTCAATGTTTTAGGTTTCAATTCCTTATAGGTATCCTAAAAACTAATTATAGTTTTTCAATTACAATGGTTATATTTTGGGTTTCAATTCCTTATAGGTATCCTAAAAACTATTCCAGATAGATGGGCAACAAGCTATAAAAGTACATGTTTCAATTCCTTATAGGTATCCTAAAAACTCATAGATCAAAGTACTGAGCTTATGAAAGAATTGCAGTTTCAATTCCTTATAGGTATCCTAAAAACAATAATGAAATTTGTTCAGCATCAACTTGCAAAAATGTTTCAATTCCTTATAGGTATCCTAAAAACATATGACCTAGTAAGCTTAGCGCTACTGGAATTTGGTTTCAATTCCTTATAGGTATCCTAAAAACCTAAAGTTGCCAGGCAAGCTACTTTATCTCCTTTTTTGTTTCAATTCCTTATAGGTATCCTAAAAACGGTGCTACTACAATGAAAGTATTGCAATGAAATTTTGGTTTCAATTCCTTATAGGTATCCTAAAAACTTAGAAGGAAGTGTAAGGAGTGGTAAAACATTTATAAGTTTCAATTCCTTATAGGTATCCTAAAAACGTATCCATCGTAACTATTTTGAAGATATACAAGATTTAGTTTCAATTCCTTATAGGTATCCTAAAAACTAAATAGATTAAATAAGGTAGCAGCAACCCCTACTGTGTTTCAATTCCTTATAGGTATCCTAAAAACTTAATAAATCCCATTTGATTATTAAGGAGTTTTTTTAGTTTCAATTCCTTATAGGTATCCTAAAAACCTACATCTAGTTTCGATGGGGATAGTGTTTTTAGTGGATGTTTCAATTCCTTATAGGTATCCTAAAAACATAATTTTACTTGACATATACTATTATATTTAGTATAATAGTTTCAATTCCTTATAGGTATCCTAAAAACGTTAAAACATGGGAGGAATATAAATATGAAAATAGTTAGTTTCAATTCCTTATAGGTATCCTAAAAA
>DAIMMR010000095.1:0-10349 GCA_036720575.1 Clostridium sp. | reverse complement strand
ATTTTTATGAATGCTGATGTATTCTATATTCAATTCCTTATAGGTATCCTAAAAACCCATCGAATATAGAATACATCAGCATTCATAAAAATGCAATATTTGAGAAAACTTTTGTAAAAATGATAAAAATCAATCTGAAACCGCTAATTGCCTGCAAACATAAAAATCGTCGACCCCCGGTGTTTTTTGCACTACTCAGGGTCGACAATATAAAACTAACCAATACATTTTATCCGATGGCTACCAGCCGTAATACCCCCATCTTCTTATAAAGTGGGGGGATAACGGCTGCTACGCCCCTGGATAACGATTTCTAAGTTTCAGATGGAGAAAAAAACTCCACCTAAAACCAAGAACTCTGTTTATAAAAATATATCCTGTTGATTTTTTGACACTCCAAGTACCTCTCTATTAGAATATCTGGTACTTTTAAAACTATATATTATTACCGAATCCTCACCTTTTACCATAATATCAGAAAGTTCACACTTTATCTTTTTTAAATTAGCTGCACTTATATCCCCTTCAAAAACAGAATTTTGAACCCAGGTTAAATATTTTCTACATTTTTTGAGAGCACGCCCAACACGTTTCTCCCCAAAATCATAAACAAGTATTACAAACAACGCCTACCACCTCGCAATAAAACCATCATACGGTTCATCTTCAGTTATATATTTTTGAAGTTTATACAATTCAAGCCTTATTATACGTTTGTAACTAACAGTAGTTCCTATTTTAGGATGCTTTATTGTTCTTAAAAGTTTATTATTATATTCCTCTATAAACTTCTTTCTTCCCTTATCATTTAACATTATACCATTGAGATCAGATTCAAAATCCTTCTCTGTCAACTCATTTCTATTTAAAATAGTAAAAATAGTTCTATCAACTATTATAGGTTTAAATATTTCAGCTATGTCAAGATTAAGTGAAAAGCGCCTCATATTTGTAGAATGGAGATATCCTATTCTTGGATCTAGTTGTGTTTGATATATTTCCCCTAAAACAGTTGTGTACATCATAGAGTTTCCAAAACTGATCAATGCATTTATCTTATCCCTTGGAGGCCGCTTGCTTCTTACTTTAAATGCAAATTCAGGATTTTTTATTATTTTTGAAAAACATTCATAATACTCCTGTCTCATGTTACCTTCAACTGCCATAAGTTCTTCTATGGTTTTACAACATTCCATAAGTTTTTTCTTTTCCACTATATCCTTAAGTTCTAATTCAGCATCTACTCCCCTGCCATTATAATATTTTAAAATTACAATTATATTTTCTGCTGCAGTTTCTATTATCATTTTAGCTATTTTAAGTCTTTTTTCATAATCGAGATAATTTTCTGCCTGCTTTAATATCACATAACCAGAGTTTAAGTGTTCTCTCGGGTAGAAGGTTCCTGTATAATATCCATAATAATTAAAAAAATGTATACATATTTCTTTTTGAGAAACAAAATCAAGAAATTTCTTATTCAAATTAATTTCACCAAACACCCAAATATTATTGAGTTCCTCTACAGGTAAATACTTTTTCTTGCCGCCACTTTCAAAATATACGGTATTATCTTTCCTTTTTAAATCTCCATCATTAAAAATATAAATATCCTTTTTCATCTCTTCCTCCTATGAATAACAATATTCCCTATAAGCACACTTTTTACAAAATGGTACCTTTTTAACAGAAGGGGAACGTTTAAGTGCACATATCTTTTCTATATTCAAACACATTCTTTGGAGCTCTTCCTGAGATTCATCAGTTAGCTCTATTTCTGTCCTCTTTTTTTCCTCTGGATAAAGTAAAACTCCTTTTGCATTTATACCTGCATCTTTCAACTGATTTAAATAATACATAAGCTGCCATTTTGAAGCTTCAGCATATTTTGAAGTCTTTTTCGTTTCTCCAATTGTTATCTGCTTTTTAGATTTAAAAATCACATCAAATTTAACATTTCCAAAACTTATCTCCTTATTATTCCTGTTGTATGTACGTTCATGTATGAAACGCCCTATATCCACATTTTCATCGTGCTGGTCAGGAACTATTGATCTTGACATAAGCCAGACTTCACGTTTGCATACATTGTAATACCAAAGCATTGTTCCATTGATATCCATAATATCACCCCTACATAACAAAAAAATCTTCTTCCTCTTCTCTCTTATAGCCTGTCATATCGTCATAATATACTTCACATGCACTTTTAGGTAAATTCAATATAATATCATTTTTGTCATTTACTCTATCAACATATTTAAGAGGAATAGATAAAGTGTATTCTCTGACTTTGTTTTTTATTTCAAGCATTTTTTCACTCTTAGCTTCAATTTCTTTAATACTTATAGCCTTTAAAAGCTTATTGTATATTTCTTCAGCTTCATCATTAATTCTAAAAAATACATCCACATAATTATCATTTTCATTTATAAGCGAAAATTTATCTATACTATAGTCTTTATCACTAAAATACATTTTTATAATTGATTCTTTAAATTTTTCAGAAACCTCCTGTGATTTATTTTTATCAACTTCAATAAAGTATTTTCCTATAAGATCAAAATATTCTCTTTCCTCTATGCATTTTTTATCAGATAAAAGGCTTTTACTTATATCTATTAAGGTATGTCCGTAAACTCTCGTGCCATAATATGAACCACTATTATCAATCATGGAATAAACAAACACATTTCCACCTTTCTTTTTCCCATTTCTGTTGCATCTACCTGCCGCTTGTATTATTGAATCAATAGGCGCTATGTCCCTTATTACGACGTCAAAATCAAAGTCAACTCCTGCTTCTACAACCTGGGTTGAAACAAGTATTATTTTTTCATTATTTTCCAGCATCTTTGTTACTTCATCTATCCTTTTCTTCCTATGACATGGCAAAATATTAGTTGACAAATACAAAACTTTTCTGCCGCTGTTTTTAAGTTCTTTATAAATTTTTAATGATTGTGCTATGGTGTTGCATATTATAAGGTAGGCTTTATCTTCCATATTGTCGTAAAATTCTTCTATAAAATTTTCTATCTTAATTGGTTCAAGCCTTGGAATAATAGAAGTTCTATTAAACATATTAAAATATTTTTTATTATCACTTAAAAGTTCCGCTGCATCTGAAAGTATGAGTGGTTTAGTTGCAGTCATCATTATTATCCTACAGTCAAGATATTTGCTGGCTGCAGCAAGAATAAATTCTACGAGCTTTAAATATTTTATATCTATAGCTTGTACCTCATCTAAGATAATTATTGATTTATCTAGTGCATTGAATTTTTTAAGCATCCTATTTTTATTGCCTATTAAAGTTTCAAGGAGCTGGACAAAAGTTGTAATTACTATTCCGCTGTTCCAATTTTCTATTAACATTTCAGCTTTAACTTTTGTATAATCCTCATGTTCACTACTGTATTCGATGTCTGCAAGGCTGTGATGTTTTATTATATACTCACTGCTTTCATTTTCAAAATTAGGTATATTCTTAAAAAGTGAACATATTGAAGAATAGTTTTGATTTATTATAGATGTAAACGGAAGAGAATATATTATTTTTCTGTCTTCTCCCAAAAGTTCTTTAAGTTTTAAAGCTGCAAAAAATCCGCAATAAGTTTTACCTGTCCCTGTAGGTGCTGTTATGGAAAATATTTTATTACCTTCGTAAACGCTTTTGATTTGCTCC
Source organism: Clostridium sp. (assembly GCA_036720575.1). GTDB lineage: Bacteria > Bacillota > Clostridia > Clostridiales > Clostridiaceae > Clostridium_B. Next base: position 6,661 of record DAIMMR010000095.1, on the reverse strand, counting down.
TGAACTTCATCAAATATTCGGCTTCTAATTAAATTCATATTATTTCTAGAGTCATTCTTAAATTTCTTATTTTTCGTTTCATTTAGTATATTGAAATTTGCAAACTTTATTTCCGGGAGTTCTATATTTGAGGCACTGATTTTGTCCGCTGCAATAAGTGAACTGTATAACATCTGACTTATAAAATAAGCTTCCCCACTTTTGTTGTAATATTCAAATTTATACTGTATCTTTTTTAGTCTATTTAAAATTTTTTCAATAGGTTTTTGAGATATAAATTCATCAAAATACTTATCATATCCAATTGTTTTATAATCACTTTTTATAAATTCTTTATTTTTTTCCATATCTTCTATTTGTTCATAGGCAATATCCACTTTTTCTCTAAGTCCAGGTTTATCTATTCTATGACTTCTAAAATTCTTAGGCAGATTCATATCGACATTTTTTATACTGCCATGATGATGGAGTATACAATTGTATATAAAAACGGGTATTACATTGTCATCATAAAAATCGAGGGCAATAAATGCCCCGAACAAAGCAGAAATAAAGCCATGGCTGTTCAAATCATTTTTAGTTTTATCTTTACTTAAAATATACTTTTGAAAAAAAGTTGTATACTTACCAAAATCATGGGTAAAACTCAATATTTCTTCTGCCTTTTTATATTTTTTATCACAACAAGCCCGGGATATTTTATTAACCTCCATAAGATGAGTTATAATCAACTTATCTGGATGTGAATAAAATTTCATACTACCATCTCCTACATAAATACTATGTTTTCATCTTCGAGCTTTACAAATTCAGTGTTAAGTTTTAATTTCAACGGATGTCCATTTTCATCATAAATATAGGAAGCCATATCTCCTATTTCCCTATCCTTTAAAAATTCTACAGGCATTCTTTCTTTTAAAAGCTTAAGATTGTCATCTTCAAATATGTCTATACTTCCAGGAGCAATGTATTTTGAATTTACAAGCGTGGATACCTGTATCGATTCATTGCTCTTTTCAAGTTGTACATCAAGTCTATTGCAAAATTGAAAACTGCAATTAAAGGGTGCAGCTCCTAAATATGGAGAATAAACATATTTATTATCCTTTACCCTATATTCCAATTCATCCATCAAACTTTTATCTTCACAGTTTATATAAATAGTATACTTGACTCCATCATCTCCAGTTAAAACTTCTACAGGAATCTGGGTATGATCTTTGGGACAAAATATATTCTTCGGACTCGTAGCTTTAATATAATTTACACTTTGCATTATCTTTCTTATGCAGCCATCTTTTTTTATGGATACATTAAAATTATTTTTAGAAAAGAGCCCATAATAGCTATCCCTTTCATAACCTAGGACAGCTGCTATGAGACCTACCACAGTCGTCCTCGGAGGTACAGAATAGGAAAGTGAAGATGAATTGGTATAAAACTTTCTAAAGTGTGCAAATTTTCCTTTCACTTTTAATATCAATAAATCCATATTTTTCACCTTACTTTACTTCATTTAATGAGAAACCATCAAATGCCTCCTTGAAATTAACCTTTTTTCCATTGAGTACAAGTTTTAATTTTTCATCTACAAAATAATGCAGCTTGAAAATTCTATCTTTGTTTTTATTAAGAAATTCTACAAGTTCTGTTATATCTAGAGTTACTTCTTTTATATCCCTTACACTTTCATCTTCAGAAGAAAATTTTAAATAGTCTCTCAAGTCTCCAAGTATAGTTTCATTATCTTTATATTCAGCCCTCAGATAAAGTCTTGGATACTGTCCTATTTTACTCCTTGTAGCAAGTTCCGGTATGGCATATCTCATAGCCTTATCTAAAACTGCAACATCTTCTTCTTTTAATTTTGTATGCTCTGCCCTCTTTCCACTTATAACTCCACTAAAGGCAATGAATGAATATTTAACTCTATAGTCTTTTCCTATAGCACCCTGCTTATTCCCTTCTCCTGATGCAAAATGTGATGTTATACTTGCCTCCAGCACTTCTACTTTATTGAGTGAATACCCCCAATTGAATTGTACAGGTCCTATAAAATTCTTATTATCATTTTTTATAGGAATAGTTGCCCCGAAAAGCCTTACATCTATAAGTTTGTCCAATATTGTATCAACATCACTACTTCCAAGTTTATCTATCCTTACTTTTGCAGTTACTGCTTTATCATCAACTTTTGAAACAAACAATTCATAACCTTTATCCAGCAGGTAATCCCTTATGTACCTTTTAATTCTCAAATCAGAAACAAGATTTATATCCCTTTCATAATCCATACGTGGCCTATTTTCTTCATCAGGATCTCCATTTGGATTTGTAAGCTTTGCATCATATAGATATAAAATTTCACTATTGTTCATTTCCTTTTCCTCCCTTATTTAGCATTGCTTTTGTAGTATCATAACTATAACCAGATAGTATATAAAACAAATTCTCATGTTTATTCAATTTCCATGAATCTTTATTGGCATCCATAAGCCTTTTGCACTCTGAAAAAGTAACTTCATTGTATTTCCTTATTTTTTCCTGAATAAGTTTGTTGAAAACTTCATTGGTAAGTCTTATAACTTTGTTCTTGTCAACTCCACCAAAATTAAGTTTATTCAAAATCGGCTTTCTGTCTTCGCCCATCCTTCTATATTGTGCATTTCCTATTTCACCTATAAGACATCCAAGTAAAAACATGGCACTTTGCTGTTCATCATATCCCATGTTTAAAATATAAACTTTCAAGTCATTTTTAACCTTCAAATTAGAAATATCCATTTTTTCTCCTTCCTCTATACATCCCATGTATTCTAAAAACTTTATACAAAAATTAGCTTTAAGTATAGTATTATATATACCTGATTTTCCATTTACGTTGTAACCCTCTTCATCAAAAAATTCAATTTTAGCACATGAAATAACTCCTTTTATAAATTCATTCAGTTTTAAACTCCTTTGTGTCAAAATGGCGTCGTACATTTGAAGAAGTTTTCTATAATTCATAGGCTCGGAATTTTTAATTCTTATTGGCGTCATAAAGTAAAACGTTTGCAGGTCTATGTTGAGTTTATAATTTATTCCCATGATTTTTGTACCTAATTTAGTAACAGTATAAGAATTATCCATAATTTTCTGAAATACTGACGGATTTACATCTTTAATCAGCTTTTGAATTTTTGTTGCCTGATTGGATTTTTTATAAAACATTATATTTATTAAAAAATACGTATCTCCATTTCTCATATCCGCTATATTTTGAATTTCAGTTTTTAAATCATCTACTCCAGTTAAATTCTTTACCGTATTAAAAGAATGCTGAATATTATCAGATACTTTATCCAAATCTTTTTTATTCATGGGACTTCCCAATATAAAATGAGGAATTAAATAAACCGTAAATCCTACAAGCCTTGTATTTAATTTATTTTTTACATAATTTTCACCGACCATTAATTTATTAAGACAATCCTTACACAGAATCATATTTTTTTCATAATTTCTAAATTGACTTGCAAAGGTTATTTTGTCTGTAATATAGTATTTAATCTTTATTTTAGATAAATCCCAGGTAAGGTTTTGAGTATTCCCACACATATTGCAATAGCCTTTAATATTATTAGAAACCTTATTCTTTTGTTTACTTTTTAGAATTACTTCTCTATATTCTTTAAAATCACTCAATGGTGTGCCATCTACTAAAATAGTATAAAGACCTATTTCATCCTTTTTTATATCAAATTCAGTTTTAACATAATTTTCAAATTCCCTAGAATAAGCTTTTTTTAATGATGATGTTATATTTTTATATCTTTGTTTTTCATCTTTTTCAGTTTCTTCTCCTTCAATTTTATCTAATGTTTCTAAGACATCTTCTTCTCCAATTCCACATTTTTTGTAATTCAAAATATATCTATTTTTACGCTTAAATTTATCTCCTAAGTCAACATAATAAGTTTTAAATATAGTCTTTAGTTTTTTATTTAATTCATCTCCGAAATCTACCTTAACCAAATTACTTAAAGTTTCAGTTATATGGTATAAATATGAATTGCCTGTTGCAAACCATTGTGGAGATGCAGAACCATCTGCAGAACCTATAAATGCATATTTTAAAGCTGTGCCGCTATCAATTTCTTCTCTGGCATCTAATTTAAATTCGTCTTTTTGCGTATTAAAACAAAATTTCAACACATGCATTTGCTTTCCTTTTCTATTTTGGGATGGTACATCTTTGACTAGATTAGAAATCATATCTCCACCAGAAGAAAGCATGGAATTTCCTATTTGAATTATCCCTTCAAGCATTTACTTTCGCCTCCATATTTTTGCACTTTGCTATGCAGCCAAACCCCTGGGAATTTTTTGAGCCAAGTCCAGAATTGTATCCAATATTTATGAGTTCCTTTGAACCATTTAAAACAAATTCGCCAACCCATCCCTTTATAACTGTTTCTTTATAAATCACAACTTTTTCTTTCAATTTGGAATTTTTAACATGACTTATTTCAAAACTGTCATCTGCAGGACATTTATTATACATAGCTTCATATTTTTTTATAAGGTTTTCTCTTATAAGCTTTGAAAATTCGTTTTCAAAAGGGCTATAATAATAAGTTTTCTTTTTATCTGAAATTTTAAAGGTACTATATACCGTAATAGGAGATTTAGTATATACCTTTGAGCCGGAATCTAAAATATAATTTATACATCTTATATTTTTTATATGTACAATATTATTGCCAATCTTGACATTATCTTTTATAATAACTCCATTTACAAGATAGTTTAAAAATTTATCATCCTGGGATGCAACTTCAAGTTTTGCTTCATCATAATAGGTAATTGTCCCTTGACCAGGATCTATATGGAACCTTCCCTGAAGTCTCGAAAATGTATATAATTTATATCTTCTATTTCCAATTTCATATCCAGTATCATGTATGAATTTTTGATAATTTTCATCATTTAACCAATTAAGGAGTACAGCTTGTATTATGTGATTGTATTGTATATTAAGCACAAGCGGCTTATTAAATTCAAAAGTTATTATTATTCTCATTTTTCCTCCAATATTTATATATTACATACTTATATATTCTTTTACTAAATATTTCTACAAAAGAAAGCAATATCCTTTATTTTTATTTAAACTTCAATTCCTCATAGGTATTCTAAAAACGTAATATTTGAGAAAACTTCCGTAAAAGTGGTAAAAATCAATCTCAAACCACTAATTGGCTGTAAACACAAAAATGGTCGACCCCCGGGAGTTTTTTACACTACCTGGGGTCGACGAAAAAAATTATACAACTTCTAAAAATATTTTTTCAAGTCCTCCACACTTTCCATGTCAAATATATCAGTTGCTATACATTCAAGTGTTTCATCTGGAAGAGACTTTATCCTGTCAATATACTCCTGAGGAACTTTCTTAAACTTCTTTAAAATTTGTCTTATAATTATCTCTGATTTTCCTTTAGTTTTTCCTTCTTCTATACCTTCTTTTTTCCCTTCTTTTTTTCCTTCTTCTATACCTTCGTCCCTTATCATCTTCCCTATTTCCGTCAACCTTATCATCTCCTTTAATTTTTTCTTACTAATTTCATCTCCGAATTTATCTAGTAATGCATATAACAAACTCAAACTTTGAAGTTTATTTTCACTGTCCTCGAGATTATTTGTAAGCTCTATACTTTTAATTGTCCTCTCGCTCCTGCTTCTCTTTCCACTCATAAGCGGTAGCATCGTAAGTGTGAGTATATCTTCATTGCTTAATTTTTCTCTTCTTTCTATCTTTTCTTTTAAATATTCAAACTTTTCATCCCCATCAAATTTTTTCATGTAAACTGCCTCTACTCCGTACTTTATAGTACCTGCATCTATATATTCATCTGCACTTTCTATATCTGCAGAATATATCACAACAGTTCTAACCTTTTTCTTATCCCTGTAAAAAAGCGAGGCATCGTAATATAAAAATCTCTTTATATCATCTCTTTTATCGGTAGTTTGAAACTCAAAATGGAGATAATTTCCATCGTCAGTATAAAATAAATAGTCAGTATAACCAGTTTTTATTTCTATATTCTTTATTTCCGTCTCCGCAGGGGCAATTATTTTAGTATCTATGTTAAAAAAATTTACTGCGCTCTGCCCGAATATACCAAGTGCCTTTTTTAGTACTGCATCTTCAACTTTATTATAATCCACAGCAATCATCTCTTTCCACTAAAATATAAAATTTAGTATTAGTTTTGCCATGAATTACAATTCTATACAAACTTATGTTCTTTTTCATTGCATACAGAAATAAAATAAAAAGTACCCCAATCCATTGTAACTAATAGATTATGATACTTTAAAAATAAATAACAAATTTTAAAGTCTAAATATCAATTATTAATTCTTCACTATTAACTATTAACTATTAATTTATGCTTATCGCTTTTAACTTACCACTAATTAACTTCTTAATTCCTCATAGGTATTCTAAAAACTCTATTGAATAGTTATTCACTGACAAATTGTATTTATGTTTCAATTCCTCATAGGTACTCTAAAAACTGTAAATTCTAAAGTAAGAACTATAAATGTTCCTATGTTTCAATTCCTCATAGGTACTCTAAAAACTACATTTGTTTTTATATTTGTTGTG
>DAIMMR010000094.1:0-11364 GCA_036720575.1 Clostridium sp. | reverse complement strand
TACCAAATACCCAAGCAATACGAACGATAAAGTACTTATCTAAAGTATCGCTAACGGCCTTTTCTCCGCCGAGCTTGGTTTCACCATAAACATACTATACACTATAGTATTTAAATCAAAATCCTTTTTTATACCAAAAAAGAGAAGGTACCAAGTACCTTCTCACATTACAACAACCTTTAATAAAAGATTGAAGCGGCTTTCGCCATAGTTTCTGATATTATTATAGCTAATTTGCATTTAACAAAACAAACTCAAAGCGGGCCTTACATTATTATAGAACCCTTATTCTTATTAGTTTTATTAAAAACGGATGCTAGATTTATCTATAGCCTCAAACATATATCAAAATATATTACGCTAAACCTACAGAAAAAATATCATTCCATTCAGATTTAGCTAATTTATTATTTACTTTTTCAGGCTTTTCACCATTTATACTACAATTTTCTAGATAGTCATCTATTTCATTTTTAAAATCAGCTTTTAATTCCTTAATATTATTTCCTTCATAAGAAATAATTGTATTTTTCAAACCTAAAACATGACCAAATAAAATATCGTCTTCTGTTTCGATTGTCCCTCTATATCCTTTGTATTCGAGTAAACTCATAATCTGATCCCTGCTTTCTTTAGCTCCTCTTTCAAGTCTCTTATTTGATATGCTTTAAGAGTATTTCGAGGGTGTGGTTTGTGTAAATCAATTTTAACATCGCCACGTTGAAATTACACACGAGAGCCACTACTTCGTCCTTTATTTGTCAACTTGAAATTAAAATGATTCATTAATATTTTTGCTTCATCAAATGTAAAATCCTTAGTTGGATCATTTATTTTAACTTTTAATTTATCGATTCTATTCATATCCTTAAATTATAATATCCAATTCATACATCCAATTTATATCTAAAAATTAATAATATAAGTATACCCTAATTTCTTAATTGGGGGAATATATGTTCGAAAATAAATTTAAATAAAATACATCCCAAACAAAAAAAGACACTCATCCAAAAAATGAGTGTCAAGGGACCATGGTCCCGCGTAAATTTTATAAAGGAACTTTTCTACCATTGCTTATATTATGTCACGGCTGAGTTGTTGCCTCAACTGTTTAACAGACGGTTCAACTTCCTCAACTAATTACCCTAAAACCAACTTAGAAAGCTTATCTCTTCTACTCATGCTGCTATCGGCTTTATAGTTTTTTCTGGCTGCGGATTTGCTCTTGGAATATGTATTCGGCCAAGTGGTGACAAACACATAGAGAGTTTTACGGTTATTAGTGACGTACGCAGCTAATGTCTGGCCGTGTGGGGTACAGATCCACATTCTATTACCTTTAGTCTTAATTAATAGGTGCGAACTACCGCTTTTGGCATTAAATGCCCGTTTAGTATATTTGTAGACTCCTCCCTTGCCATCAGCGCAACCGTCTAAATTAATTTCGGTACGCGTAATCTTGAAAGGCTTAACTTTTCCATTACCCCAATATCTATACCAAGTGCCGCGGAACTTCTTAGGCACTGTAGTCTTTTGAAAAACAGATGCGCTAACTTGCTCAGGTTGATTAATTACCCAAACTGCTGAAACAGCCAACAATATCCCTGCCAAAAAAGCTGAAATTCTTTTGATCTTCATATTTTTTCTCCTTATTACTACTTATCTTCAGTATAAACCTCATTGAGCCTTCAAAAACGAGGAAAATTGCTGTATACACAAAAACACCAGCCTAAATGGGTTGGTGTTGATTTTTCTTCGACGATGAATTGTGGATTTATCAATATTGGAAGCATTTATTTAAACATTAAAAACTATATTTCTTCGGTATTAAAGAAAGAGTCTAAATTCATTTTCACTCTTTCCTTACTCTCTATTTTCATCCCCAATTCTTGTAGGATAAAGTATTGCGTCAGATATTGAAACGCATTTACATATTGAGAAAGTCTCATAAAATCATCAATCACATTTACTCTTCTAATTCCATGAGCTATATATACTCTTGTATCCTTAATTGCTAATAACCAAGCATCTAAATCGCCCACATTTTCTCTTAACACATCTAATATATATGAAGGTAAAGAATATAACATATCTTGTAATTTACGATATAAGGTTTCATCTTTATCACGATAATATGCTTCAATACCTTCAGTCAGATTAATTAATTTATTTTGCACAGTCTCATTATATGTGATTGTTAGTAAATAATCCTGTACCATCAATTCAACGTTTTCGTCTTTATTAAACCAATTAGGAATTAAATTATTTAATTGAATGTCTATATTTTGTAAAAACATTTCATATATAAATAATTTATCTTCATTATTTTTAAATCTTGGTTCAAGAAAGTAAATATCTTCCGTAAGGGGCTTTTGCGTACATTTATCAATGCCTTTTTTAGATAATTGTGTAGTATTTAATGGACGTGCTAATACTACTGATAGCATTTTCCTAAACTCTGTTGCAAAGAAAATTGCTTGATCAGAAGGGATAGTATTTTCTCCATTAATTGAAATCCATGAATCATTTTTGTAATTAATATATTTATTATTCCGACCATAACTCTTCTTCATGTGTCCAACTAATTCCACATTAAAAAGTTGCCCTTTATAAGTAAAATATGCTAATGAAGTTGACTTATCAAACCTTACTATTGTTTGCATACCTTTTCTTTTTTCTTCAAATTTAAAAGCTGGTGTAATCCAATCATTTAATAGCGTAAAGTCTAAAATTAATTTATTGAATACTTTTGAAGACAGATTCCGAGGAACAAAGTTTGTAATAGAGAATCTATTTAAATACCAAGTATTGTAAATAATAGGCACAACATTTGAACTACAATTTATTCGATCAGTTGAGATTTCGGGAATATATATGTACTTATCGCTATTAGCGATATAACCTAAAACATTAGGTATTCTATATAATGGCATACCAGATGATACACTTTGATGATTCGAATTTGGTCCTTGAAAAAGTTCAAGATTACTTACTCCATTCCCATATTTTAATGTTCCAAATTTGTAATTAATTTCTTGCAATTTCATTGGATCAAAATTTTCATCTAATTTAGTCCAACCAACTTTTAAAGAAAAATCATCAAGTAGTGAGTATCCCATTAATGGAAAATACTGTATTATCATTTTTCTCTCCTTGTATAAGAAAACCCCCTTAACCAACATGCTAGGGGGTTAATTTTTGAATAAAGTTTAATTATAAGAAATTATTCTACGCCCATTCATATCCAGCTACCATATCTAAAAAATCATCTTCGTGTATTATCTTCACATTGGGTAATTTCTCTGCTTTCTCTAATTTGTTCGAAGTATTTCCCTTTAATTTTCCAACAATAAAATAGTCTGTAGTCTTCCCTGGATTCATCTGAAAATGACCACCAATATCATTGATCATTTGTCCTACTTCTCTTCTAGTGTATGCGTTCAACTTACCTGTAGCCGACACACGTTTATCATAAAAAATATTGTTCTTATCATTCTTAGTCGAATCACCAGCAATATCCTGTGATGTAAACTTACTACTCTTAGGCTGTAATTCGTTAACACTCTTCTTTAAAATTCGTTTGCAAATTAAGGTAAATCTCTTCTACTGATTTAATATCTTCAGCAGCTTTGAGATTATGAGATGTAGAAAGATTATAGAAATTGATCATTTGACTTAACTTTGCACTCTTTTGATTTTCTATTTTTCTAAAAAGGCGTTGAATATCAACTATATCATTAGAAAATGGTTCACCTAAGTTATTAACAAAAGCATTACCCATAAATGGACGGAAAAATGCCGTACAATTTATTACTATTGTGTCCTTACCTATAAATGACTTAAGTTGTGACAAAGCATCCCTTAAATCATTCTTATCTTCTTCAGAATCCCCATTCAAATGCTTTTTTGAACTTATTTTTTCTGTATTTATTAGCAGCTATTTCTATTATCTGATCTCTTGTTGGATTTAAATCAGTAGTTTCAATTTGCACAACAGAAAAGTCCTGTGGTAATTCTAATAAATTTTTTCCTGTAAAACGTTCATTCATTTTATTTCATCCATTCCATATCACATAAAAAACTTCAATAATTTCAAATTGAGATTACTGAAGTCATATTAACAAACACCTATATTATATTTCTTTTTCTAGCTTTTAGATTGATACTTCTTAAGCGTCCTACGAATTTTTACCATATTATTCTTAATTGGAGCATCAACAGGATCATTAGGAAACTTTTTCTTTACTCGATGCACATAGGTTAGAAAATTATTTTCACCTCGTTCAGAATACAGCATGTACAATTTATCTGATCCTTTAAAACCTTTGGCCTTATTATAATTTTTAGCTATTCCTATTGCCTTATGTCTTCTTCGATAATTATATCTAGAAATGGTTTTCCCTCTCAGCGTGACATGCTTTCCATCAAAGCTAAAGCCTAGGAAGTTAATATTACGTTTTAGTTCATTTAACCTAGGTTTAAAAAAATGACCAATATTATCTAAGGCTCCTTGTCCATCTAATTTGAATACTTGTGTTTTATTAGGTTGTAATTTCAATAAACCTTCATCATGATAACCGTTAAAAAGTTTAATTATCTGGTTCATATGATCAAAGGCCTTGTTTCTCATAGGCAAAATAATTATAAAATCATCAGAATATCGTCTATAGGATCCATCATGCTCTTTAACAAAATCATCAATTTTCTTATCTATTTCAAGCATATAAATGTTAGCTAAACATGCACTAATTGCTGAGCCTTCTGGAATTCCTTTTCCAGAATCATTGCGTTTAATGTGACTGCGATTAGCCTTAAATACAGATACTGGTAATACTCTACTTTTAGAGTTTAATTTTCTTCTGTTTTCTCTGGTATCTTTTAAATTATTTAGTTTTAAAATATCATCCAGATCCCATGTACTGTATTGAGTAATGCTTTTGAAAACAGCATAATAATCTGGTTTCAATCGTTTTACTTCTAGAAGATTGCACAACTGCTTTTTTAAATATTGATGATCAATTCTTTCAAAGAACTTAGTAAAGTCACCAATCATAACATAGCAAGATGGATATTCATTTATAAAATCTACAACTTGTTTAAAAATATCAATATTATTACAGTGTAAGTCAGTACGATACGCTACAGGCACATTGTTAATCCCATCATGTTTCAAACGTAAATTATACTTTTCATTTAATAATGCACTGTAGTATTGATAAATACACCTATCAATATGTGCTGAATAGCAAATAGGTCGTTTTTTAGTATCAACTTTTAACTCTCCATTCACTTTATGAAAACGATCATACTCCATGACATATTTAATAAATGGATAAAAGCCATGATGTTTGATCTTATCTGGATTAGTAATGTACTTTCTAGCCTTCACTGCATTAGTTCTTAAATCAAAATGTGCGTATGCTTTCTTGCTCTTTTGAATAACTTTTTCATCACTAAACCATTTATCTTCATCCATAAAATACCCCAATAACTGGCGATACCCACTAGCAACGGGGAGCAGCATCTCTAACTAGTGGGTATAAAACACAAACTTATAATCTTTAAAGCCAAACGGCAGTATCAATTACAACTGCTCAATTAAGCCGATAAACATTCATGTTATCATGAAGTCAAAAGGCGGGACACTTATGTTCATTATCTTATTAACAATAAACACCTTAATCTTCTTATCGTCACAATTCTCTGTGGACGAAGATCTGCGTCTGCAAGTTGCCTACCTGGGCATAGAATTTATTAATAAAGTCTATGACAAGGTATTGACAACAATCCTTTTCCGCTACGCCTAATTTCATCGTAACGCATTTTTATCATAGATCTTTATACGAAATATCTCAATTTATTTTATTACTTGGCACTCTTATCTCTACTGTACTTTTAGGACGTTTATATGGTTTTACTTCGGAAGAATAAACCTTCATATTTAGATCCATATATAATACTTCTAATTTATCTTCAAAAATATTTACATTTAATTTATTTACTATACCATTCGTATTTTTATCAATAATTTTTCCAACAGAATTGGATTTTATAGTCTGAAACAACTTAATATCATCAGGATATATTAGACTCATACCTGTCTTATCATATTTTTTCTCATTTTGGTTAACATCATTCAAATCGTAATATATAACTCTAGCAAGTTCATCAACTTCTGTCGCATCTATAGTATTATTTTTTACTTCTTTACTAAAGAAAGTATTTCATTTAAATCCTTTTTTTTACATATACCCAAATAACGATATATGCCTGCTGCCATTCCTTTATTAACTGGAACAGCATGTAATTGAACTCCTAATAAAGTGCTGTGAGTTTTACCATTAATCTTTTTGAAATTAATGATTCTTTCCACCCTGTATAAACTGTTAGTTCAGGCTTATGCTCTTTCTCAAACTGCTCTCTTGAATTTCGTATTTCAGCATATGCAAATATTAATGCTAATGAAGTAGCTATACCACTCACCCAATCAGCCCAAGATCCCAGTTCTTCTCCAGTACTATGAGTCAAAGTGCCTATTACTAAACCTGTCAGCAAAGGAAAACATAAACCAAAAATCCAATATAAATATTTGGAAAGGCCTTCTCGAATTTGAGCTTTATATTTTCTAACAAACCACGCTATTCCTAGCGTTGCCATCACGCCTATTACTATGCCTAAAACTGTTTGTAACATCTACTACTATATCCTTACTTTAAAAAATTAAATATTGATTACATTATAATACTTACAAACTAGGCAAATATGTATAAATAATAAAAGGCATGCAGAAATAATAGTAGAAATTATGCTGCTAATATTACTTACACTATTGGATTCTAAAATGCTTTGTAATTTATCCCAGATCTTCTTTAACTTTCCATATGATTCTTTACTTTCTGCACCCTCTTGTAACTCATCTAATGTTTTATAAAAATCAGGATTATAATTTTCTGCTTTCATATATAAAGGTCTTAATTCATTTATTTTCTCAATTATTTTGAGTAGAGCAGAGTAATCGATCTGATTTTCATTTTCAGTAATCGAATTATTGTTACCTTGTTGAATATTACCAATAGAAACTGTTGAATTAAAGTTATTTTGAAATACAGTTGAATGTGCTTCTTTATTTACGTGATTCAATTCCCTTAGATATTCACTACCTGCCGGCGTAGGATAACCCAATAAAAATCCACCGTCCATAAAAAAACGCAATTAGTTAGGTAGCCTTGTTTTTGCAACTTATTGGTTACGTCAAAAGCAAGTCCTACTCCCCACTTTTCTTGTAATTCTTGAACAAGTTGGGAACTAGTATTAGGATTTAGATTATTTTCTGCTTTAGTTAATATATCTTTTTCTATATCTTTAATATTCAATCGCGTCTCCTGAAATTGCTAATTCTAATCTCATTACACTAAATCTTTAAAATCTACGAATCCCCATTTTACCAACTGATCCATAAATTATGCAACAGTATCATGCGTATCCAACAAATCGAATTGAGCCTTTCCTGTACCAAATAATTCCATTTTAGTGGTTACAAGCTCATATAATTTACTAGGAAATTTTCGTTTTGCAAAGTAATCATGCCATTCTTTTACTTTCTTACCTTTTGCAATAAAATATTTTCTCATTGCCAATAGATATAAATAATGCAGTTGATTATGATATTCAACTATATGTCCCTTTAAGTAAACATGACTCTTATCTTTAAAATAATCATCTGGTAATTTCACTTTATTTATAAACTGACTATCATCCAATAAATTATCTATATCCAACATGTAATCTACTTTATTAGAAGAAAATACTGATATTGCTTTTGTTGGTACGTACATCTTATGCAGTACATAATTTCTCAAATGATAACATATTCTGTAAGACGCACTTGTTGAATACAAGTCTTTTCTAATATTGTCCCATTTATCAAAGTAATCTGGAATATTTTTCTTCACCCAATTTGTTGTTGAATCTATGAAGACCCTCGCATCTGAAATATAATCTAATATTAGCTTATTACTAATATCTGGGGCTTCAGGTGGAAATTTTGGCTTCTGATTTATCAATAAATCAAAAGCTTGTTTTTCAATATCAAAAATTGAATATGCTGCATAAGCATTATGCCTAAACTCGGCAAACTCATTCATATTTTTTCTATCTTGATCAGTTACAGAAATCTCTATTGGTTTATCTTTATTCTGATCATAAAAAATATTCAATCTTATCAATCTATCTATTGGATAGTCTGAATATTTAGATACAATATTATCAATTTCAGATAAAGTTAGTTTCTTAAACTGATCTTCAAAACTTTCTTTTTCCATTAAATTACCGATTTGTATATTCTAATTATCTGACTTTAATTAATAGTAACTTTCACTATATTAAAACCACTTTTTTCAAAAGAATATTCACAACCTTTATTTATCTTATTAATTCTATCCCTATAATTTGAAGGATATTTTGTAGTATGTTTTTTGAAACATTTTACTAAAAACTTAGGCTTCCATTTGTAAAAATCAAAATATAATTCTAAATTCTTTTCATTTCTATAATCAGTCTCACGATTATACATGTTTTTCCATACTTCTAATAACTCATAAGTATTTAAAATATGCTTACTAAATACAGTATTTTTACATAGAACAGCATTTTTCTTAGCTCTTCTTTCCGTTACTTCATCTCCACTATTGAAAATAACAAGATTTTTATCACATCTTTTGTAGCAGATCCAATGCATGTTGTTCTTATTACTAGAATTTATGGGAATTAAATAAAAACAATTTTCCTTTATTTGATCATTATATAGTTCTAGATTCTTATGTTTAAAATTATCGGTAATTTCATAATTAATGTCTAAACTATATTGTTGTAACAGCTTTATAATTGAAGGACGTTTTTGAATAAAAAAATTAACTAAAGTATCTGAGTCATAAAACTACCCAACTAAAGAATAATTTTTTTTAAATATCATCCTTATCAAATACATGATCATATTTATTTATTGATCATATTTATTTATATTATTCAAACTTATGGAACTTAAAGCCATATCCCATATTTGACTTGCTATTTTATCCACACAACGTTTTTGTAGTTTTTCCTTTTGATCATCATCATGTAAGATTCCATTTAAAAAGGCATATATATCACAAAAAAGCTCCGATAACCTCTACCCAAGAGATTAACGGAGCTATAACTTAACAAACATCTAAATTATACCAATAAACATTATGCGTTTCACATCAACATAAAAACTCTAACCTTATATCAACAAGGCTAGAGTTAATATCCATATTCAAATTATAAATGCATGATTACTCTTATAACTTAAATAGCCTATTAACGACCGGGATTTTAAGAGCTATTTCTACAACAATCATACAGATTATAAAGACAATTGGAATTAATAAAGCCGGATATACATGAAATAATGCAATCTTACTTAAGAAACTAATTGCAAATGATTGTAATATATAAATCCCCATTGTAGCCGGGATTATATATTCCATTACGGTTTCAGCTTTAGGTTGCGACGTTGCAAACAAAGTCATACTAATCACGAAAATTAACATGACTAAGATATTATTATAATTTGCTTCAGCATATACCCAGCCTATAATTTGACGATTCCATAATGAATAGATGATTAAGATAATGTATAAGAATATATCTAAAATAGAAAAAGCAATAAAATGAGTTTTAAAAAATTCTCTTATTTGACCAAAATGCGCATTACCAACTAAACCACCTAGCAAATAATATTCAAGCCATGTATTAATTCTAAAAACCTGCTGTGTATTACGCATTAAATATGCATAGCCCATATGCAGAGAAAGATCTTGAATTAAACAAATTACGGTTACTACTATGGTTAAGACTAAAAAGTAATTAAAACTTTTTTGAAGAATCCACACCAGAATAGGAGCAATTAGTAACATTATTATTAGTGCCCAGAAAAACCAAAAATGATAAAAGTGACTATCATTTACTCCTGTAAAAAATGATCCTTCTATTTCGTTTAAGAAGTTAAGTTTATGTTTAACAATTAAAACTGCAAAACTATAAAGTATCAACCAACTAAATACTACTATTAAAATATTTTTTATTCTCTTAAATGAATAAGCATATGAAATAGATTTTTTATTAAGAACAAAATATCCACTCGCCATAAAGAAAACAGGAATAGCTAATGTGCCAACATAGTAAAGAGATAAATTAAAAACATTATTAGCAACCATAAGATCCTCTGGAGGTAAACTATGCAATGTAATAACTAAGATACAGGCTATTATCTTTAATAAATCAATCCCAATATTTCTTTTTTTCTTCACCATTTTACTTTCCACATCTATTTTTTATTAATTCCTTAGCTTGTCCAACAATAGGAGCTCTCAAAAGTATAACCATTACGCCATAAATAATTACACCAACAATAACTTCTATTCCCATCATTAACCAGCTATCTTTCAGATTCTGATTCATCCAAAATACTGGGATAAACATTACTATTCCTGAAATCAAATACTTCCATGAATTAGAGAAAAGCTTCTTATAACTTAATAAGCCTCTAACAGCCCATAATTGATATAAAGTAACAGAAATTTCTGAGATTACAGTTGACCACATCGCTCCATATAATCCCCAGGTATGAATTAAAGGAACGTTCAAAATTATATTTACAACTGCTCCAACCGTTACCGATATAGTAAAATCACGTTGATGATGAATCGGCAGTAAATATTGTACTCCTAAGGCATTACTCCAAGCGATTACTAGAATAACTATTGATTCTATCATCATTGCAGGCCCTACTGGCTCATAACCTGAACCATAATACTTGGGAGCCAGAGTTAACGAAATTGAAGCCAATCCAAACATCATAGGATAAGAAAGTGCTGAGACAAAATCAAATGACTTATAAAGCATTTGATTTACTTTTTGCATATTACCTTTTGATACCGCATTAGCAACGTGAGGAAGCATAACTGTCCCCGTGGCAGTAACTAATGCCAAAATCAATTTTACTAAATTATCTGAATATTGATAATATCCTGACGCAGTTTCACTAACCATTCCACCCAGCATTGTTTTATTTAATTGGACGTATACCTGAGTAGCAATCTGAGGAATAAATAATTCAGCCATAGGTAAAAAATGTTGCCATGGATTTAATATTTTATAGCTTATTTTGGGTAAATCACGTCGGATATTTGGCCATAAAGTCAAATTACCTAGCAAAGTTGAAATAGCTAAAACAATAATATATAAAGTTACGTCACTTGGATTCTTAATAAAGACAAAGATAGCGATCATAGACACTATCTTTACAAGGGAATTCTTCAAAACTGTAACTTTAAAATT
>DAIMMR010000093.1:0-11398 GCA_036720575.1 Clostridium sp. | reverse complement strand
TAGATGTAGCAACTACCTTGTTTGGTTTTCTGTATGTGGCAGTATTTTTTAGTACTATAGTTTTAGTAAATAACAGTAGTTATGGTAACTATTTAGTGTGGATTATAGTTATATCTTCCTGGTGCTGTGATACAGCAGCTTATTACACGGGGAAGTTTTTAGGTAAGAGAAAATTATGCCCTAAGGTGAGCCCTAAAAAAACTGTGGAAGGTTCTATAGGTGGAATAATTGGCAGTGCAGTGGCTTGTGGAATCTTTGGATTTTTTTCAATTCAAAGGGGTGTTCCCATATCATTTTATCATTATATAGTAATGGGAATAATTTGTGGAGCATTTTGTCAGTTCGGGGATCTAGCAGCTTCTTCTATAAAGAGATATGTGGGAGTAAAGGATTATAGCAATCTTATACCAGGTCATGGTGGGATCTTAGATAGATTTGACAGCATACTTTTTTCAGGAGTTATAGTTTATTACTATCTAAGCTTTATAGCTGTAATTTAAGCAGAGAACCCAAATCTTTGATTAGTTGAGAATTGAGAGTGGAAAGTGGAGAGTTAATGTGGATTTTTTCCGTTACACTACAAAAAATCTTTAATTAAATTTTGAAGGCTCGTTTCGCTAAAGCGAAACATTGATAGTTCATATAAGTTTAAAGATTTTTTGCGGTAGCTAAAAATCAACCTTCACTCTCAACTCTCAACTCTCAAATTTCAATTTTCAACTAAAAAAATTTTACATGTGCGAAAGTTGAGTTAACAATAGAGAAACGTATTCCATAAAAAGGATATGTTTCTCTATTATTTTATTTCATGTATTAGCTGTGAGTTTAATATAGATCATGTGCGTATTTATTTTATAGCATAAATATGGTATAGTTAATCATGTTAAAAATCTTATTTAATGTGTTATAAGGACTAGAGAGAAATAAGGAGTTGTTATGAATGAAAAAAATTTCAATAATTGGAGCCACAGGTTCTATAGGAACCCAAACTCTTGATGTACTTAGAAAACAAAAAGGAGATTTTCAGCTTATAGGAGTATCTGCCAATAGTAGTATAGATAAACTTTTACATATAATAGATGAATTTAACCCCAAATATGCGGTATTAACCGAAAAAGAATCTTATTTAAAGCTTAAAGATATTTTTAGTAATAAAAAATCAAATACAAAAATATTATTTGGAGTAGATGGATTAAATACTATAGCTAGTCTTCCTGAAGTTGACATGGTGGTAACATCTGTAGTTGGAATGATAGGGCTTGTACCAACTATAAAAGCAATTAAAGCCAAGAAAGACATAGCTTTAGCTAATAAGGAGACATTAGTTGTAGGTGGAGAACTGGTTACAAAATTATCAAAGGAAAATAATGTAAAAATATTTCCTGTAGATTCAGAACATAGTGCTATTTTTCAATGCCTTCAGGGAAATAATTTTGACGAAGTTGCTAATTTGATTTTAACTGCTTCAGGTGGACCTTTTAGGGGAAAAACAAAAGATCAACTCTTAAATGTAACTGTAAAAGAGGCGTTGAATCATCCAAATTGGAGTATGGGAAAAAAGCTCACGATAGATTCTGCTACTCTTATGAATAAGGGACTTGAGGTTATAGAAGCTCACTTCTTATTTAACTTACCTTATGAAAACATAAAAGTTGTAGTTCATCCACAAAGTATAGTACATTCTATGGTGGAATATAGGGATGGAAGTGTTATGGCACAGCTTGCCACTGCAGATATGAGGTTGCCTATACAATATGCACTAAATTATCCGCAAAGAAAGGAAGCTGTAATAGATAAATTGGACTTCTATAGCGTAGGAAATTTAAGTTTTGAAAAGCCTGATACAGATACATTCAAACCACTTAAATTAGCTTATGAAGCAGGGAAGATAGGAGGCACAATGCCAGCTATACTGAATTGTGCCAATGAGGAAGCAGTAAGTTTATTCCTTGCTAATAAAATAAATTTTTTGGATATAGGTAATATACTAGAAGAATGTATGAATAAATTTACTTCACAAAGTACGTATACTTTGGATGATTTACTTGACCTAGAAATAAAAGTTAAGAAATATGTAAAAGATAAATTTATCAAATAAGATTGGGAGGAATACCATTTGTATATAATAGCAGCGATAATAGCCTTTGGCGTATTGATTATAATTCATGAACTAGGACATTTTACCATGGCAAAATTAAATGGAGTAAAGGTTGAAGAATTTTCTATAGGAATGGGGCCTAAACTCTTTGGAATAAAGGGCAAGGAAACGGAATATCATATAAGGATTCTTCCAATTGGTGGTTATGTGAAAATGCTTGGTGATGAGGGAGAAAGTAATGATCCTAAAGCATTTAACAATAAAAGTCCTCTTAGAAAACTTAGTATAGTAATAGCTGGTCCTATAATGAATTTTGTACTTGGAGTCGTATTGTTTGCAATAATAGCTTCTGCAAGGGGGTATCTATCTCCTGTAGTAAATAAAGTAACTCCAAATCAACCTGCCGCTTTAGCGGGTATTAAATTGGGGGATAAAATAACCAGGGTGAACAATTCAAAGATATCTACCTGGGAGGATTTTGTAACAGAGGTTTATACTACAAGTGGAAATCCAATTAATGTAACCTATGAACGTAATGAAAGTACAAATCAAGTTAGAGTAACTCCTGTAAAAGATAAAAAAGAGAATAGATATATTGTAGGAATTGAAGCAACTCAAGTGACTAAACCTACTTTAGGTCAGTCAGTATCCTATGGGTTTATAGAAACTAAATCCTTAATCAAACAGACAATTAGCTTTTTTAAGACACTGTTTAGAGGAAAAGCATCTATGAATGATGTAGGGGGACCTGTTACTATAATAAAGATATCAGGTGCAGCGGCAAAAGCAGGTATATTGAGTTTGATGGCATTTTCAGCTTATATAAGTATACAGCTTGCTATATTTAACATAATACCTTTTCCAGCTCTAGATGGAGGATATATATTTTTATTTTTGTTTGAAATAATAACAGGTAAAAAGGTAGATGAAAACAAGGTTGGAATGATAAATTATGTTGGATTTGCAATACTTATGGCACTTATGGTACTAGTTACAGTAAAGGATATATTCTATCCTATAAAATTTTAGGTAATACTAAGTAATCAATGCACAATGTACTATGCTCAATTCACAATTAAGGATGATTTTCTGTGGTAACAGAAATTGTGAATTGTGAATTGTGAATTGTGAATTGTGAATTGAATAAATTGGTGGTGAAATTTTGAATAGAGCAAAAAAGAAAACAGTAAAAGTAGGCAATATATTTTTAGGTGGAGATTTTCCAGTAGCCGTACAGTCTATGACGAATACAGATACTAGGAATGTAGAAGCTACTACAGCTCAGATATTTGAACTAAAAGAAGCAGGTTGTGATATCGTCAGATGTGCGGTGCCTGACGATATAGCTTGCAGTTCCATGAAAAAAATCATAGAAAGAGTAGATATTCCACTTGTAGCAGATATACATTTTGATTATAAATTGGCACTTAAATCTATAGAAAATGGAATATCTGCACTTAGAATAAATCCTGGAAATATTGGAAGCATAGAAAGAGTACGAGAAGTGGCAAGAGCAGCAAAAGAAGCTAATATTCCAATTAGAATAGGGGTAAACTCTGGATCGTTAAAAAAGGATATTTTAAATAAATATGGTAGAGTTTGTTCGGATGCACTAGTAGATAGTGCCCTAGAACATGTAAAAATATTAGAAAATGCAGGATTTTATGATATAGTCATATCCATAAAATCTTCAAATGTAAATCAAATGGTAGAAAGTTACAGAAAAATATCTAAAATTGTAGATTATCCACTTCACCTTGGAGTAACAGAAGCAGGAACTATTTGGCGAGGAACTATAAAATCAAGCATAGGCATAGGTACTCTTTTGATGGAAGGTATAGGAGATACTATAAGAGTATCCCTTACAGGAAATCCAGTGGAAGAAGTAAGAGTGGGAAAAGAAATATTGAAATCCTGCGGACTTATTAAAGAAGGTGTGGAATTTATATCATGTCCTACCTGTGGCAGAACTGAAATTGATTTAATTAAAATAGCTGGGCAAGTGGAAAAAAGGCTTTTAAATATGCATAAAAACATAAAGGTTGCAGTTATGGGATGTGTAGTAAATGGACCAGGTGAGGCTCGGGAAGCGGATATTGGTATAGCAGGTGGCAAAGGTGAAGGTATCATATTTAAAAAAGGAAAAATAGTAAAAAAGGTAAGTGAGGAAAATTTAGTAGAATCACTCATAGAAGAGATAAAAAACATTTAATTTTTTATGATTAATTCAAATTATTTACATTTAGGGAATCTTGTGAATAATTTTTCTTGAAATAAAAATTACAGTGTGTTAAAATATAAATGGTAAATCTACAGAAGTTTATTTAGAATGTAGGAGTGGGTTTTAACCCGCTCTTTCTATTTGTGAAAAACGCAGCGAAAGTTGCGTTTTTAAATTTAATTAGCTATTTAACATTTTTTTTAGCAATATTGTATAACATAAACGTATAACCTGTAAATGAAGGAGGATTTAAATGACAAAAAATACTTTTATGGAAAGAATGTCAGCATTAATACAGCCTATAGTTAATAATTTAAATTATGAATTATACTATTTAGAATTTAAAAAAGAAGGCAACAATAATTATTTAAGAATATACATAGATAAAAAAGAAGGAAACATATCCTTAGAAGATTGTGAAAGTGTAAGTAGAGCAGTTAGTGATGTGCTCGATAAAGAAGATCCTATAAAAGATCCTTATTACCTAGAAGTTTCATCACCAGGTGTAGAGAGAAAGCTATATACGGAAGAACACTTAAAAAGATACATTGGATATAATGTAGAGGTTAATATATCAGGACTTTTAAAAGGAAAGAAAAAATATGAGGGGGAACTTCTGGATTTTAATTTAGAGGAATTAAAGATAAAATGTGAAGAAGAAGATATCGCTATTCCAAGGGACAAAATTTTAAACGTAAATTTAAAAGGTGATTTTTAGGGGAGGTATATTTTAAAATGAATCAGGAGTTTATAGAGGCCTTAAGAGAAATAGTTAAGGAAAAGGGAATAAGTGAGGATTTACTATTTACTACCATAGAGGATGCGTTGGTGGCTGCGTATAAAAAGAATTATATGGGGCATGGAGTAGGTAGCCAAAATGTTAAGGTTACTATGAATAGAGAAAATGGAGAAATTCATGTGTATTCACAAAGAAATGTAGTAGAGGAAGCTTGTGATAAATTTAGTGAGATAAGTGTAGAAGATGCTAAAGACATGGATTCAAGCTATGAGGTAGGTGATATAGCAAACATAGAAGTTACACCTAGAAAATTTGGAAGGGTAGCTGCACAGGCTGCAAAACAAGTAGTTGTACAGAGGATAAAAGAAGAAGAAAGAAGAATTATATACAGTGATTTTGCGGAAAAGGAAGACGATATAATAACAGGTACAGTCATAAGAAAAGATAAAAACAATGTACTTATAGACTTAGGAAAGACAGAAGCAGTACTTGGACCAAATGAGCAGATACCGGGAGAAAAGTATAACTTCAATGACAAACTCAAATTATATATTATTGAAGTAAAGAATACTACAAAGGGAGCTCAAATTGTAATATCAAGAACTCATCCTGGACTTATAAAGAGATTGTTTGAACTAGAAGTACCTGAAATATTTGATGGAACTGTTGATATAAAGTCCATAGCAAGGGAAGCTGGCTCTAGAACAAAAATTGCAGTACACTCTAATGATGAAAATGTAGATCCTATGGGAGCTTGTGTAGGACCTAAAGGAATAAGGGTTCAAAATATAGTAAACGAGCTAAAAAATGAAAAGATAGATATAATAAAGTGGAGCAAACTTCCAGAAGAGTATATAGCTAATTCACTAAGCCCTGCTAAGGTATTGGATGTGGATTTAAATGAAGGCATTAAATTTGCACAAATTGTAGTGGATGACAATCAGTTATCTCTGGCTATAGGTAAAGAAGGTCAAAATGTAAGACTGGCAGCAAAGCTTACAGGATGGAAAATAGACATAAAGAGCAAATCACAGGTTGAGACGCAAGATGAACAAAACTAATTAAGGTGGTGTTTAGAATGAAGCAAAAAAAAGTACCACAAAGAATGTGTACAGGATGCATGGAGATGAAACCTAAAAAAGAACTTATACGAATAGTAAAAAGCAAAGAGGGAGAAGTTTCTGTAGATCCTACAGGAAAGAAAAATGGTAGGGGAGCCTATGTATGCAAGAATGTGGAATGCCTGGAAAAGGCTTTCAAGAACAAAAGACTCCAGAAAAATCTTGAAGTTCAAATAGACGAAGCCTTATATCAAAGTTTAAAGGAACAGATTGAAAATGGTAGATAAAATTCTTCAGTTTATGGGACTAATAAAACGTGCAGGAAAGCTTTTAGAGGGATATAATAAATGTGAAGAAGCAATTAGGAGGAATAGAGTTCATTTTGTGATAATGTCTCAAGATGTTTCTAAAAATACATGGGGAAAATTTTTAAGCTACAATGATAAATATAAAGTACCAGTTGTAAAGACAATATATACTGGAGAAGAAATTGGAAATGCAATTGGATCAAGTGAAATAAAAGTCGTAGGAGTTACAGATAAAAACATGGGTAAGGCACTAATGAATTTATTGAAGAAAAATGAGAAACTTTAGTTTCGGGGGTGTATAATTTGTCAAAAATAAGAATATATGAATTAGCCAAAGAGTTAAATATATCCAGTAAAATATTAATAACTATACTTTTAGATGAGTTTGGAGTAAAAGTAAAAAATCATATGAGCGTAATAGAAGAGGAAGATGCAGAACTAATTAAAGAGTTTATTGAAGAAAATGAAAGCAGCGAAGACGGAGGAGAGGGCATAGAGGATAAATACAAAAATTTAGTGCAGGAGAATTCTCCAAAAGTTAAAACGAAAACTATAGGTGTTAAAAATAATACTAAGAGTAAAAACAATCAAGGAAAGAAAGAATCAAAGGACGGAGAGTTACAAGAAGCTGAAATAGAAATGGAAGATACTATAACTGTAAAAGAGTTTTCTGAAAAAATAGGTAAACCATCTACAGAAGTTATTAAACAACTTATATTTATGGGAGTAATGGCAGGTATAAATCAAGAAATAGACTTTAGTACAGCTGAAAAACTAGGAGAAAAATTTGATGTAACTGTACTTCGAAAAGAAGAAGACATTAATAAGGAAGCAGTAGAACAGGAAGATGCTGAGGAAGATGATCCTAATTCAGAAAAAAGACCGCCAGTTATAACTGTTATGGGACACGTTGACCATGGTAAGACTTCTCTTTTAGATGCTATAAGAAAATCAAAAGTAACTGAGACGGAAGCTGGAGGTATAACCCAGCACATAGGTGCTTATACTGTTAATATAAATGGAGAAAAGATAACTTTCTTAGATACCCCAGGACACGAAGCTTTTACTGCCATGAGAGCAAGGGGAGCTCAAATTACAGATATAGTTATTTTAGTTGTAGCTGCAGATGATGGAATAATGCCGCAAACTGCAGAAGCAATAAATCACTGTAAAGCTGCCAATGTACCTATAGTAGTAGCTATAAATAAAATAGATAGACCAGGAGCTAATGTAGATAAAGTTAAACAGGAACTATCAGATTATGGGCTAATACCAGAGGACTGGGGTGGAGATACTATATGTGTACCAGTGTCTGCTCATACTAAAGAAGGTATTGATAATTTACTTGAGATGGTACTTTTAACTGCTGAAATGCAGGAAATTAAGGCAAATCCTCATAGAAATGCAAAGGGAACAGTAATAGAAGCAAAACTGGATAAGGGAAGAGGAGCAGTTGCTACACTTCTTGTTCAAAATGGAACTCTTCATGTTGGAGATTCTATAATAGTCGGAAGTACTTATGGTAGAATTAGAGCTATGTTTGATGATAAGGGAAAGAAGATTAAAACTGCAGGACCTTCAATACCAGTAGAGATACTTGGATTATCAGAAGTGCCTGCAGCAGGAGACAGATTTCATCAAGTTAAAGATGAGAAGACTGCAAGGGATATAGCAGGAAAGAGAAAACAGAAGGTAAGAGAGGAATATTTGCAGTCAACTCATAAAGTTTCACTGGAAGACCTTTACAACCAGATAAAAGAGGGAAAAGTAAAGGAGCTTAACATAATAGTTAAGGCAGATGTACAGGGATCAATAGAAGCGTTAAAACAATCCCTTCAAAAATTATCAAATGAAGAAGTTAAGGTAAGGGTACTTCATGGAGCAGTTGGTGCTATAACGGAGACAGACGTCACATTAGCATCTGCATCAAACGCTATAATAATAGGATTTAATGTTAGACCTGATAGCAATGCTCAGGCAGAAGCAGAAAAAGAATCAGTTGATATAAAAACTTATAGAGTTATATATAATGCAATAGAAGATATAAAGGCTGCTATGGTTGGTATGCTTGAACCTGATTATAAAGAAGTTGTGCTTGGAAAAGCTGAGATCAGGCAGACTTATAAAATATCAAATGTAGGAACTATTGCAGGATGTTATGTACAGGAAGGAAAAATAGTTAGAAACTCCCAGGTAAGGATAATAAGAGATGGTATAGTTATATTTGAGTCTGAACTTGCTTCTCTAAAGAGATTTAAAGATGATGTAAAGGAAGTAGCAGAAGGATATGAATGTGGACTTTCCATTGATAAATTCAATGATATAAAAGATGGAGACATAGTTGAGGCTTATACCATGGAGGAAATTAAGAAAAAAGAGTTATAAATAGTGAGGTGGTAGTTTATGACTAACTACAGAAGTGGAAGAATAAATGAAGAAATCAAAAAAGAAATAAGCAATATAATTAGAAATGATATCAAAGATCCTAGAGTTACTGCTATGGTAAGCGTTACTAAGGTTGATGTTACAAAAGATCAAAAATATGCAAAAGTATATGTGAGCGTTTATGGTGAAGGCAAATCCAAGGAAGATACTTTTGAAGCACTTAAAAATTCAGCAGGTTTTATAAGGAGAGAAGTTGGGCATAGAGTAAAACTTAGAAATACTCCAGAAATAATTATAGAACTGGACAATACTATAGAATACGGCATGCATATAGATAAAATTCTCCAAGAGATAAAGGAGAATGAGAAAAATGATAATGAATGATATTATAAGTGAGATAAGAAGAAGCAATAAAATTGCAATTACTTTTCATTCTTCTCCAGATGGTGATTCTATAGGAAGTTCTTTAGCACTATTTCAAGGAATGAGAAAATTGGGAAAGAAAGTTGAAATACTCTCAAAGGAAAAAATTCCGGAGAGTTTCAGCTTTTTACCCTGTAGTGAAAATATAAATGGCAAAAAGTTTGAGGTAGACCCTGAAGTAGAATGTGTTATAGTGCTTGATTGTGGAGATGTAAAAAGAATAAATGCAGATTTGAAATTTGAGCAAGGAAGCTATACTGTAATAAACATAGACCATCATCTAACAAATGAGTTATATGGAAATTTAAACTATGTAGATACTAATGCAGCTGCTGTATCTGAAATAGTATATCAGTTATTAAAACTTATGGATGTTGAACTGGATAAAAATATAGCTCAGTGTCTTTATACTTCAATAATAACAGACAGCGGATCCTTTAGATACCCCTCAACTACTTGTGTAACCCACACTATAGCAGGAGATTTGATAAATACAGGTATAGATTTTAGTGAAATTCATAGGATAATTTTTGAAAACAAGAACTTTAATAGAATAAAACTTTATGGAAAAGCAATTGAGAGTATGGAGCTTATAAAAGATAGTATCTGTGTAATAAGTATCACTAAAGATATGCTATCTGGGGTTGGTATAGAAGGAGATATAGACACTTCAGATATTGTAAATATAGGCATGAAGGTGAATACTGTAGAAGTTGGAATTTTGTTAAAGGAAGTAGAAGATAAGATAAAAGTAAGTTTGAGATCTAAATCAAAGGTAGATGTAAGAAAGATAGCGGAAAAATTCAATGGCGGGGGACACGTAAGAGCAAGTGGTCTTGCAGTTAGTGATAAATCTATAGATGAAGTAAAGGATATGATATTAAAAGAGGTTGAGGAAGAACTGATATGATTGATGGAATTTTAAATATAAATAAACCTGTTGGAATGACCTCCTTTGATGTAGTTAAGAAAATTAGATCAATATCAGGTAATAAAAAAGTTGGACACACAGGTACTCTTGACCCTATTGCATCAGGAGTACTTCCCATTTGTATAGGTGGTGCCACAAAATTTGCAGATTATATAATGAAAAGCCACAAAATTTATCTAGCTGAGTTGAAGCTTGGAGTTAATACGGATACCTATGATAGGGAAGGAACTATAATAGATACTTCAGAGGTTAAGCTTGATGAAAAAAGTGTAAGAGATACAATTTTAAGTTTTCAGGGGGAAATGGAACAACTTCCACCTATGTATTCAGCAATCAAGATTAATGGAAAAAAGCTTTATGATTTAGCAAGACAAGGTATAGAAATAGAGAGAAATAAAAGAAAAATCATCATATATTCTATAGAAATTATTAATATAGAATTACCTTATGTAGTGTTTCAAGTTAAGTGTTCTAAAGGAACTTACATAAGAAGTTTATGCCATGATATTGGTGAAAAATTAAATTGTGGTGGTATAATGTGGAACCTAAAGAGAATGGCTGCGGGAAATTTTAATATTTCAAATTCTATTTTACTAGAAGACCTGCAGAAAGATAGCATATCAAAATACATTATTCCAGTAGATAAAGCACTAGAAGAATATCCTAAGGTTATAGTTGAAGATAGATATTTAAAACATGTTTTAAATGGTATCACCATAAAAGACAAAGAGTTTATAGATAAAATTCAAGAAGGTAAAATCTATAGGGTATATATACATGAAAGTAAATTTATAGGTATTGGAAGTAGGGTAACTTTTGGATTTAAGATGGTAAAATTATTCGTTAGAGGTAATTAATTATGATAATAATGGAAGATAACTTTGAAAAACATTTTACGAAAAGTACATATATTGCTTTAGGGAGTTTTGATGGACTTCATTTAGGACATATAAACCTTATAAATAGAACTGTTAAGCTTGCAAGAAACAACAAGGCAAATAGCATGGTGTTTACCTTTAAAAATCATCCACTTTCTACAATAAACCCTGAGGTATCTCCTAAAATTTTAATGAATAATGAATCCAAAATAAGTGTATTGAAAGATGCTGGTTTAGACATAATAAATATGGCTAACTTTAATGAAGAATTTATGAAAATATGTCCTGAGGATTTTGTTATTCATCTTTTAAACAATTATAGAGCTAAAGGACTCATAGTTGGTTTTAACTATA
>DAIMMR010000092.1:0-11531 GCA_036720575.1 Clostridium sp. | reverse complement strand
AGTCGCTTTCGCTGTGTGCGATGGGGGTGTTAGCAATGGTAGCGATCGGATAAAGGGTACAATTCAATAAATGTTAAAATTTAAATTCATAACATCTTAAAAAAAATTTCTTTAATGTTAACCTATGCTAAATTTTTTTTTTACTATCTTCTTCAATTTTCTTTTTTGACTTAACTATCTTGTAAATCACCCCAAGCATTATAAACCATACAGGCGTTACAAATAAGGCTACACGGGTTTCATTATTAAGTGCCAATGTAACTATAACAAAAGCAAAGAATGCTAGAATTATATAGTTCATGATTGGATAAAGCGGCATCTTAAATTTGTTCTTGGCAGCAAGTTCAGGTTTAGTTTTACGATATTTCATGTGGCAGATAACTATAATTGCCCAGATATATATATAGCAAAATGTTGATATACTTGTAATTAGTACAAATACTTCACCTGGCATAATATAGTTTAAAATAACTGCAATTAAGATAACGGCTGCAGAAAATATTGCAGCATTGCAAGGTATATGGTTAGAAGTTAATTTTTTCATTGACTCAGGTGCATTATTTTCTTTTGCAAGAGAGTAAACCATACGACTTGTACTGAAAATACCACTGTTACAAGCAGATGCAGCTGATGTTAGTACAACAAAATTTACAATGCTTGCCGCTGCTGCAATTCCAACTGAGGCAAATACCTGTACAAATGGACTTTTAGCCGGATCTATTGAGTTCCATGGATATATGCCCATAATAACAGCAAGTGCTCCAACATAGAAAATAATAATTCTAATTGGAATGTTGTTAATAGCCCTTGGAATAACATGTTCTGGATTTTCAGTTTCACCAGCTGTTAAACCAACCAATTCGATTCCAGTGAAAGCAAATACAACCATTTGAAATGAAAGTATAAAACCATTTACCCCATTTGGTAACCAACCACCGTGATTCCAAAGGTTTGAAAAGCTAGATGCACCAGCATTTGTAGAAAATCCTTTAATAATCATAAATGTACCAACTATAATAAGTGCTAAAATTGCAACAACTTTAATTAATGCAAACCAGAATTCCATTTCACCGAATAATTTTACCGCAGTAAGGTTCATAATTAGTAAAATTACAAGAACTATAAGGCTTGGCATCCATCGAGGTATATTGGGAATCCAGTATTGTACATAAAGTCCAGTGGCAGCTACATCGGCCATAGCAAGTGAAATCCAGCAGAACCAGTATGTCCATCCAGTAATGAATGCTGCTCCTTCTCCTAGATAATCGTACACAAAGTCTACAAAAGAATGGTAGTTTAAATTAGAAAGCAATAATTCGCCAAGGGCACGCATTACAAAAAATAAAATAATTCCTGTTATCGAATATGCAAATAAAATAGATGGACCAGCCAAGTGAATAGACCTGCCTGAACCAAGAAATAATCCAGTACCAATTGCACCTCCAATTGCAAGTAATTGGACATGACGATTTTTTAGTCCTCTCGATAAATTTTGATTTTCTGATGTTAATTGATCCATTTTATCCCTCCATCTTAGTCAAAAAGCATATACTAAAAATGCCTTTTCCTATATAAATATTTTGTGATTGGAGATACAAATGGGAATAGATAAGATCTAAATAAAGTAATTGATTATATATTACTTTTGTAAGATATGTTACCTTTTCCCTGTCCTTTTAC
Organism: Clostridium sp.; assembly: GCA_036720575.1. GTDB lineage: Bacteria > Bacillota > Clostridia > Clostridiales > Clostridiaceae > Clostridium_B. The sequence continues at coordinate 9,851 of DAIMMR010000092.1, read as the reverse complement.
CTGAGAGTTTCGCCATGCGACTTTCTCCTTCGGTGCTCAATAAAGAGTCTCTCCAAGGATTCATCCAATAGCGGTCATCTCTATAATTAAATAGGTACCTGAAAGATTTACTTCTTCGGTGAATGGCAAAAACCATAACTCTCCCACTATCTTCATCTGAATTATTAATTTTATTACATATTAATACATATTTAATAAAATTGCAACATTTTCTTCACTTTTAACTAAAATAGAAATTATATTTCGTCATAATTTCTAAAAGTATTTATACTAAAGTGACCATATTAAGTCAAAACTAAATAAAATTAGAGAAATGAAAATAATTTCATTGATAATATCTCAACTAATATTTTAATAAAAAAAATCGTAAGTACAATTATAATTACAGGACGTACTATTTTTGATCCGCTTTTTGTAAAATAACCAGAGCCAATATAATTTCCAGCAATACTAAATAATCCTGCCACCAAACCCAAAACTAAAAATACTTTTGCATTTATAATAAATGTTACTAGACTAGCTATATTTGATGATAGATTTATAGCTTTTGTTATTCCTGCAGAAGTATTCATACTCAAATTTGCAATACTTGTCAACAATAACAATAAAAATGTTCCTGTTCCCGGTCCATAAAAGCCATCATAAACTCCTAAAAAAAATGCAATTAGCATACATATTATGTACGTTTTATAATTAATTGATGTTTCCTGTTTATTATCTTCAAGGTTATGCTTACGTAAAACATAAAATGCTGTTATAGGCAAAATAAACAACATTAAAATTTTAAAATAGAAGTCTTCTATTCTTAAGGAAATAAGAGCCCCAAGTGGCGACCCGATCAAAGCACAAACTGCACTGCAAATTCCTAGTTTCAACTTTATATATCCATTTTTAGCATAACGACCCGTAGCTATAATTGTACCCATACAAGAACTCATTTTATTTGTACCAATAGCAAAATGAACCGGAATCCCTGAAATCATATATGCTGGAAGTGATATAAGTCCTCCTCCGCCTGCAATTGCATCTACGAAACCTGCAATAAAAACCAACGGACATACTATAATATATGTAATCATTTCTAACCTCCCCATAAATTCATACAATATTGATATTACCAACTTTTTAATATATAATCAAATTTATATATTTTACTTATTATATAAATTGAATTTATACTGAGGTGAAAAGTTTGTTTAAAAATATGAATTATGTTTACGAGATATACAAATCCGGAAGTTTCTCCAAGGCAGCAGAAAATTTATATATAACACAACCTGCTTTAAGTATTGCAATCCGTAAATTAGAACATAACCTTGGTCAATCTTTATTTGAAAGGGGAAAATCACCTCTTAGATTAACAGATGCCGGACAAATGTATATTGAAAAGGTTGAAAAAATTATGGCTATGGAAAAAGAATGTACTGATTATTTTCAGGAACTAAATGAATTAAAAGTAGGAAAAATTATAATCGGCGGAGCTATAATTTCTATGACATATTTGCTTCCTGAACTTATTGTAGAGTTTTCTAAAAAATACCCTGGGATTAAAATTGCCGCAAAAGAGGCTTCACTCCCTATCTTAAAAAATATGCTTGCAGATGGTGCCATCGACTTGATTTTAGATACTGACTGGTTTGAAGAAGATGTTTTTTCTTCCATACCCCTATTTAGTAATCAGATTTTACTTGCTATTCCTACAAGCATTAAAATAAGTAAAAAAGTTTCTAAATACGGCATGACCTCTGCTCAAATAAAAAACAATCAGCATCTTTCTGCTAGTCAATCTGCAGTTGACTTATATGGACTAAAAGATCTTCCGTTTCTTTTATTAGAACCAACCAATGAAATTTTTAGAAGAACTAAAGCAATTTTTAATTATTATCAAATTACACCTTTTGTAAAAATGTCATTTAATCAACAGATGACTTCATTTGAATTTGCTTCAAAAGGTCTTGGAGCTGTTTTTATTTCAGATACGCTGGTTAAATATTCGCCAAATGCAGAAAATCTTCGCTTTTACAAATTAAACTGTCCTATGCCAAAACGTGGAGTTTCTATTGCCTATAACAAAATTCAATATCTTTCTAATGCCTCTAAGAGATTTATCGATTATACTATCAAATTTTATAAAAATAAATTTCATTAATGAATTTCTATGTCTCAACTTTTAAGAAGATTTATCTATAAAAGGGACTGTTCAAAGCAATCTAAAAAATTGCTATTGCAACACTCCCTTTTCTTGTTTTCTAAATTAACTATTCATAATAATCCTAAAGACATTTCCACTACCGCAAATATATATTCCCATGTAAATAAAAAGATGCAAAAGCAGGCTACAGATAGCATTTCAAAATTGATTGATGGCTAATAGTATGGCAAAATAAAAAAGCACCAGGCACAAACCTAGTGTTTTCTAGTGGGTAAGCAAATCTATAAGCCGAGTTCTGTATTAGACAATCATCTATCTAGGCCCATTGTTACCAGTGGGCTCAAGCGATACTACCCGAAAGCAAAGCGGGCCGCTTTTATTATGCTTTCCTATTCGATCTTGCTTCAGATGGGGTTTACATAGCCGCAAAGTCACCAATGCGCTGGTGAGCTCTTACCTCGCCTTTCCAACCTTACCGAAATAAAATTTCGGCGGTATATTTCTGTTGCACTTTCCTTCAGGTCACCCTGACTGGGTGTTACCCAGCACCCTGCCCTATGAAGCCCGGACTTTCCTCTCCTGTATTTCTACAGCAGCGATTGTCTGACTTACTTACGAATTACATAATATCATAACTAATAAAATATTACAACAAAAATTTCAATTTTTTAATGTAAGTTATTCAATTGAATGGTTATAATGTACTATTCTACCGCAATTATCGCAATAAACTATATGCTTGTTCTTTTTAATATCATCTACAGTAACAGCAGATACCTTCATTTTACACCCAGAACATACCCCTTTTGAAATTACAGCAACTCCTGTTCCCTTAACAGAACATAGTTCATTAAACTCATCCAAAAGTTTTTTAGGAATACGTTGTTCAATTTTCCTAATATTACCTTCTGCCTTAACTATATTTTCTTTAGCTATAACTCTGTTTTCATTGCTACTTTCCTTACAATTATAAAACTTTTCTTTTAAATCCATCAACTTTTTTCTACTTTTAGATCTTTCTTTTGATATATCCTCTTCTTCATACATAAGATTTAAACTATCTTCTTCCAGTTTCTTTATATCATTTTCTTTCAATTTAACGGACTTCTCCAGCATTTCAATAAACTTTAAGTCATATTTCATGTCTCCATATAACTTATTCTCATCTATCTTTATATCCCCTTTTAGCTTACTTATTTTTTCTTCTAGTTCTTTCATATCCTCTTCTATCTTTTTAAATTTATTATCTATATTTTTGTAATTTAGCTTCTCTCCATCAAATTCTTTTTTCATCTCTTTCAATAAGCTAATATTTAAACCCTCTTTTATATCTTTCTTATTTTTCTTTATAATACCCATATTTTTCTGAATTTCAATAAGTAAATTTATCATATCTTCCTCCCATTAATTTAAATAAATTTTTTAATATAATTTTAGAGTAAATAACACCATACTGTGAAATAATTTCCATATTTATTTTAAAAAAAGTAGAAATGAATTCAATTTTCATTTCTACTTATATTTATACGGACTTTTATTTACTTTTGACAAAATTACAGTATTCTCAAATCCTCTTACTTTTATTTCATTTCTTAGAAAATTAGCTATAATTTCCATAGCAGGCCATTCTGTTCCGAAATGTCCTGCATCAATTACAGCTATACCTTGTTCTTGAAAATCACTTACATAATGATAAGTAGTATCACCTGTAATAACACAATCTGCACCTAATGCTTTAGCTGCATCAAAATAATCCTGGCCACTTCCATTTATAAGAGCCACCTTATTTATAATTTTAAGTTCATTTCCTGAATATCTAACTGAAGAGATATTCAAACATTTTTTTACCTCATTACAAAACCTAGCTAAAGTCATAGGCTCAGTAAGGCTTGCAATCCTTCCTATACCACAATCATTTTCACCGTAATTCTTAATTTTAGAAGGTTCAATAACATTATGATTGGTAAGTCCAAGCTTTTCCATAATAATATCATTTATTCCACCTTTTACAGAATCAAGATTAGTATGACTGGAATATACATTTATATTATTTCTTATTAACTCTATTATTTTTTTTCCTATTAAAGTATCAGTAGTTATGGTATATGGTCTTTTAAAAAGTAGTGGGTGATGGGTAAATATAAGATTACAATTATTCTTTACAGCTTCTTCTATTACTTCTAGTGTACAATCTAAAGCCACAAGTATAGATCCTACTTCAGATTTCATATCTCCTACCATAAGTCCTACATTATCATAACTTTCTTTAAGTATAGAAGGCGCTCTTTTTTCCAATATATCATGTACATCCTGTACTCTTAAATACATTCTATCAACTCCTGCAGCTTCTTTATTTTATTACATAAATCTTCTTTCCTTCTTCTTGCTAGTTCCGTATTGTCTTTTATATTTAAAATTATTTTATTATAGGATTCAATCTTACTTTTTACAAATTTTAAAAGAAGCTTATGCTTTTTATCTATCAAAGCCTTTCCCACTTCATAGAATATACTATCTACTTCTTGTTTTTCATTATCATATCTTACTTTTATTATCTCATAAAATCTGTTTTCGTCAATACACAATTCTTCATCTATTATTTTAAAACCACTTTTGTATATATATTCTCTAAGAACTTCAGAATTTCTCATAGGTTGAAGTATTAGAGCATCTAACTTTTTAAATACTTCCATACCATCAATAATTATATCTCTTATAAGGTTGCCTCCCATACCTGCAATTATCACCTGCTGAGCTTCTCCAGGCTTTATAGAGGCAAGTCCACTACCAAGCCTTACATCTATTTTATCTTCCAATCCATGAAGTTTTATATTAAATCTGGCTTTTTCTACAGGCCCTTTATTTATATCTGAAGCTATAACCCTTTTACACACTTTACTTTCTACTAGATAAATAGGGACATATCCGTGATCTGTACCTATATCCGCTGCACATTTACAATTATCTACCATACTTGATACAGTTTTAAGCCTTAAACTAATTTCCATATAATTCTCCATTTCAAAATAATATTAGGCATTTTCAAATAAATAACAATGCCTTATTTAAATGTACAAAGTATTCTTATCTGCATAATAAAAAAAAATGTTGCCACTACTAACGCAGTATATATAAACTTATAAAAAACTTTTTTATCATATTTAGAAAAAATATATGCAGCATAGTACATACAAAACAACAGCCCCATATTCAAAAGTCCATATGTCATTTGTTTAAATGCAAACTGCTTTCCTGTTCCAAATTCTACAGCTATAAAATTGGGATTAAAACTTAAAGGCATTCTATCTGGCAAATTTCCATAAAGATACATGATTATAGGATTTATTGTAAGCATTAGAACTATAACTGCTGCAATTATAAATGGTACAAGAAATTTGGGTTCTCTTCTTAGTTCAACATCCTTATTTAATTTATTTTCCCACTCTAAATTTTCTATATGTCTTTCTTGTATTTTTAATTCAAATTCTTGAAAGTTTTCCGGTGATATTCCATAAGTTATATCATCTGTCTTTAAGTATATAACATTTTTAGTTGAAGTAACAAACATATATGTTCTACCTACTTTATGAATAAACGACCTTCCTATGGCAAATTTACTTTTTCCATATCCTGATAGCTTTACTCCTTTAATGTATCCATTAGATTTTTGATACATTCTTATATCTTTAAAAGGGATTTTTTCATTCTTAAATTTAAACATACTGGTTATATACAAATTTTCTTCATCCATAGAGTATTTTAAAGTTCCACAAATTATAATATAATAAATTTGGTACGTATTTACAGCTATAAATGCTAGTTTAAAAAGATTAAATATTTCGTAGGAATTTATAAAATTTATAAGAACTATCATAAATACATTGTATATAACCGTTATGCCTGCTATAGACCATACTCCTACTCCTTTTGCAGATTTATAAGTAGTTTTCATATTTGCGCACCTTCTTTATTAAATATTATATCATAAAGTTATCTGATGGCTACCTACTGTAACACTCCCACTTCTATCAAAGTGGGAGATATTAGAACTCTTGAGCTTCAGCGATTTAGAGTTCTTATGCTGTGCATAACAATAGCTACGCCCCTAGATAATTCATCTAAACTTAGTGGGAGAAACAAAACTCCCATTAAGTAAGATTCATTGATATTCTGCTCTTATTTGAAAGTTTGCAAATTAGTTTTCAAGACAAGTAAAAGCACCTTGGAAAGGGTGCCTTAATCTAAATAATCTTTTAATTTTTTACTTCTACTTGGATGTCTTAGCTTTCTAAGAGCCTTGGCCTCTATCTGCCTTATTCTCTCTCTAGTTACATTAAACTCTTTTCCAACTTCTTCTAGAGTTCTAGCTCTTCCGTCATCTAGCCCGAACCTAAGTCTTAAAACTTTTTCTTCCCTTGGAGTTAAAGTATCCAGTACATTTATAAGCTGTTCCTTAAGCATTGTAAAAGCTGCTGCCTCTGCAGGTGCTGGTGCCTCATCATCTGGTATAAAATCTCCAAGGTGACTGTCTTCCTCTTCTCCAATAGGAGTTTCAAGAGACACAGGTTCCTGTGCTATTTTCATAATCTCTCTTACCTTATCTACAGGCATTTCCATTATTTGCGCTACTTCTTCTGGATGAGGTTCTCTTCCAAGTTCTTGAAGTAACTGCCTTGAAACTCTTACAAGTTTATTTATGGTTTCTACCATGTGAACAGGTATTCTTATTGTTCTTGCCTGATCTGCTATTGCCCTTGTAATTGCCTGCCTTATCCACCACGTAGCATAGGTACTAAATTTATAGCCCTTTCTGTAATCAAACTTTTCTACTGCCTTTATAAGTCCAAGATTTCCTTCTTGAATTAAATCTAAGAAAAGCATTCCTCTACCTACATATCTTTTAGCTATGCTAACTACTAATCTCAAATTAGCTTCTGCTAACTTTTTCTTGGCAACTAGGTCTCCCTCTTCTATTCTTTTTGCAAGAGATACTTCTTCTTCTGGTAAAAGCAGCGGAACTTTTCCTATTTCTTTTAAATACATTCTTACAGGATCATCTATTGAAATCCCATCAGGAACCGATAAATCTAAGGTTTTCTCATGTGATTCTGTTCCATGTTCATCGCCAGTTACTTCTATTCCCATAGATTCAAGTGCTTCATATATTTTTTCTATTTGCTCGGGACTTAAGTCCACCTCTTCTAATTCGTCCATTATTTCTTTATAAGTTAAGGTGCCATTTTTTTTACCTTTTTCTATGATTTTTTTAACTAGCTGTATCTTTGCACTCTTACTTTTCATTTTATTGCCTCCTTTTACCATTACTGCATTTCACCAATCCTTTTTTGTATTTTAATTAATTCTTGTGCCAGTTTTAGAGATTCATTCAAATTTCCCTGAGCTTCACATTCTTTTATTTTATTTATAATGTGCTCCTTGGATTTTTCCAATCTATGTCTTTCTATTTTATCTATATAATTATCTATCATATCTCTATAATTGCTGCTGTTATATTCGATTTTAGTTTCCATAATGTTAACCCACTCTTTAGAAGTATCTACGTCATGGCACTTTAACTCTATAATTTTTTTTCTTTTTTCTATATCATATTTCACATTTTCCACTATATACCTATATATTTTTTTATGACTTTCTAATATAATATTATCAATTTCTATTTTATCTAACGCATATTTAAACGCTTCTTCATTTTCTAAAATAAGTTTTAAAAGAGCCCTCTCAGCCTTTAAATATGCTGGCTCTAAATATAATTTTTGTCCAAAACCAGCATCTATATTCACTTTTTCATTTTTTTTTACATTTTTTTGAATATTATCATTCAACATATCATATAGTACTTGATCCCTTATTCCCGTTTCTTCCGATATCTTTTTTATGTATATTTCTCTTTCTATAGGATCCAATTGAGACAATATTTTTAGTACTTTTTCTACATATTTTATAGTATCTTCAGAATCATTAAAATTCATGTTATTTTTTATACTTTGAATTCTATACTCTATAAGGGGAAGAGCTTTATCTACAAGTTCTAAAAAGGCGTCTTTTCCATTATTTCTAATAAATTCATCAGGATCTTTTCCTTGAGGCACTACTAAAACCCTTACTTCCAATCCTACACTTTTTAGTATATCTAGGCCTCTAACCGTAGCTATTTGACCTGCTGCATCTGCATCATAAGATATTATAACTTTATCAACATACCTAGCCATAAGTTTTGCCTGATTTATAGTAAGCGCTGTACCTAGAGAAGCCACTGCATTGGTTATACCATATTGATGAAGAGATATACAGTCCATGTATCCTTCCACAATTATAAACATTCTAGAAGTATTATTTCTTATAGCAAAATTTAATCCATAGAGATTAATACCTTTCTTAAATAGATGAGTTTCTGGAGAATTTAAATACTTTGGTTTAGAATCATCTAATACTCTACCTCCAAATCCTATTACTTTTCCTCTAAAATCAAATACAGGAAAAATTATTCTGTTTCTAAATCTATCGTAGTAATTTCCCTTTTTACTTTTAATTATAAGTCCATCTGATAGCATATCCAGTTCAGTAAATCCTTTTTTCTTTAGGAAAATCAACATATCATTCCAACTATCAACAGAATATCCAATACCAAATTTGTTCATGGTTTTTTCTGTTATTCCCCTATTTAACATATAGGATTTAGCTATTTTATTTTTATTTAAACAATTATAAAAATATCTGGCAGCTTCTATGTTTAGTTTATACAGTTTTTCATACGTATTATTTCTATTACTATTTCTGTTACTAGTTTCATCCAGATCTATATTTGCTCGATCAGCTAAAATCTTCAATGCTTCGGGAAAAGTTAACTTTTTCAGTTTCATAACAAACGTTATTACATTTCCTGCCTCACCACAACCGAAGCATTTATATATTTGCTTATCCACAGATACACTAAAAGATGGGGTCTTTTCATGATGAAAAGGACATAATCCTAAATAATTTCTACCTGCCCTTTTTAACTTTACACTTTCAGATATGATATCTACTATATCACTTGCATCTTTTATTTTTTGAATGACATCTTCCGATATCACTAACGAATCCCCACCTATCTTAAATTATTATGTTCAAGAATAAATATATTCGACATAAATTACTATATTCCTTCTTCAAAAATAAATATTTTTTTTCTCAAATAAGGAATATACTATATATATTCTTTACAAAAATTAAATATCCTTCAATAAAAAAAATTTTTAATTTTAAAACTGCATAATTTTACTTATAAATATATAATATATAATTTAATTCTGTAACTTTACTGTAAATACTATATATTTATTCCTATTTTACCCACATACTAGTAAAAATTATTCTTCACTATATAAGAAATTTGTTACATTTTATTTTCTAAAACTTCTTTTTTTTAGAATAATGTATATTATAAAAGGTACCTTAATATTATTATAGAGGAACAACTTTTGAGGAGTTTTTGTATGGATTTGTTATCTGAAAAAACTGTAAAAAAATATGTACTTCCCTATTACAATATGAATGATGCATCTATAGATAGAATCAAATTTAAAAATACTGATAAGCAGAGGGCAGTATATAAGATAAGTCATCTAAATAAAAATTACTGTTTAAAAAAAGTATATTTTGATGAAGCAAATTTACTTTTTGTATATTCTGCCATAGA
>DAIMMR010000693.1:0-1575 GCA_036720575.1 Clostridium sp. | reverse complement strand
ACTTCTTATGTTATAATATTTAATATGCTTTTTAGAATTCCTACAATATGCGATTAAAATGGAAGTGAGTGAAATTGATAGATATATTTACCTTTGAAAAAGATTTAGAAAAGGGAGATTTGCGAAATTGTTACTTGTTTTGTGGTATGGATGAACTACTTATAAAAGAAAATATAAAGGCTTTAATTAAAAAAGTTATAAATCCTAATTTTATTGATTTAAATTATATGAAATTTGATGGAAGTTCCCTTGAAAGCTTTGATCCTGTCATAAATGCCTGTGAGACACTGCCCTTTATGAGTGAAAAAAAAGTTGTACTTGTATATAGAGCTTCTTTTTTTGGTGAAGATAAAAATAAATTGTCCACTGAATTTAAGACCATACATAGTTACTTGAAAAATCTACCTAAACACTGCATTTTAATATTTTACTATGTATTTAAAAGTAAAAGGGATAAACCAGGAAGGAAAATATATAGCGTTGATAAGGATATTTGTGTTGTAAAAGCTGATAAGGTAAAGGGAAAGCAGCTGGAAAATAAAGTTCAAGAATTTTTCTACGAGCGTGGGAAAGATATAAAAAAATTGGATTTAAGAATATTCTGCAGCCTTATGAACGAAAATAATTTGAGCATAATAGAAAATGAAGTAGAAAAATTGTGTTGTTACACTTATGGAAGAAATATAGAGAGAGAAGACATGAAAAAGATGTTTTTAAGAAGCGGTGATGAGGATATATTTGATTTGGTAAATGCAATATCTGATAAAAAGATAAAAGATGCACTTTATATGTTAAATGAACTCATGTATAAAGGTTATAAAATAAGCTATATTTTATCTATGGTAGAGAGACAGTTCAACCTTCTTTTTAAAATAAAAATATGCCTGGAAGAGAGAATAACCAAAGAAGAAATTATGAAAGAATTAAATATAAAATCAGAATATGGTTACAGCATTATGGTAAAACAGAGTAAAAAGTTTACAATAAATCAGCTAAAAAAAGCAGTGACATTGTGTTTGAATACAGAAAAGAAAATAAAGAGTTTATCTATAGATGAGAAAACTGAAATGGAACTTTTGATAATAAATACGATTGCATAATAAATAACCGGTTAAAACCGGTTTATTTATTATGCAGTTAATTTATTTAACTTAAAAGCTAATTTAGATTTATTTCTTGATGCTTTGTTTTTGTGGATTATACCTTTTGATTCAGCCATATCCAAAGCTTTTACAGCTGCTGTAAAATTAACTTTAGCTTCTTCTACGTTTTTAGTTTTAACAGAAGCTAAGAATTTTTTTATAGTAGTCTTTAATGAAGATTTTATCATTTTATTTCTAAGTGTTTTGGTTTCAATAACTTTTATTCTTTTTTTTGCTGATTTTATATTTGCCATGCTTTCACCCCCTTATTAGTTTTATAGACCTCAACAGCGTTGGGGAAACTTGCTAATGGGTCATTCTATTTAACAAATGATATTATAGCATTAAATTTCAACTACTTCAAGTAAAGAATCTTCATTGTTTGTGTCAAGTTCTAGTGGGCAATTTATTTTTTTGATTTTTCCATTACAAC
>DAIMMR010000692.1:0-1575 GCA_036720575.1 Clostridium sp. | reverse complement strand
GCAAAAGAAATAGATAGACTTACAGAAGATGTTTCCTGTAAAGATGTAAGAGGACATTTTAGACTTCCAGTAGATAGAGTTTTTTCTATAAGTGGATTTGGCACAGTTGTAACGGGTACTGTAATTAGTGGAAGTATTAGAGAAGGTGAACAGATACAAATATATCCTTCCCAAATATTATCTAAAGTGAGAGGCATACAAATAAATGATAAACAGGTAAAAAAAGCTGAAGCAGGTGAAAGATGCGGAATAAATTTAGCCAATGTAAAAACTAGTAGTATAGATAGGGGAGATGTCATATCCATAGAAAATTTAATGGAACCATCTCTCATGATAGATTGCAAATTACATTATTTAAAAAGTGCACTAAAACCTCTGAAGAATAGACAAAGGGTAAGGATTTACCATGGTACCAGTGAAATCATATGTAGGGTAGTAATACTTGATAAGAAGGAAGTAAATCCAGGAGAAGATTCTTACGTTCAATTTAGATTGGAAAAGCAGCTTACTTCCCAGAGAAAAGATAGATTTGTAATAAGAAGCTATTCTCCTATGAGTACAATAGGTGGAGGAATTATAATAGAACCTTCTGCTAAGAAAGCTAAAAGATTTAATGAGGAATATATAGAAGAGTTAAGAATAAAAGAAAAAGGGAATACACAAAATATACTAGAAGGTGTCATTAAAAATTTAAGCGAAAGTTATCCTAAAGAAGAGGATATATTAAAAGCTTTGGGTAAAAACGAAGTCAGCATAAAGGATCAGTTAAAAAAGCTAGTAGATAATGGAACAATAGTAATATTAAATGGAGGAGAAAAGACTGTATATCTTCATAAAGATTTTTTGAATGAAAAAATTAATGTATTAGAGGATATACTAGAAAAGTTTCATGAAAATAATCCTTTAAAAATAGGAATATCAAAAGAGGAAATTAAAAATAAAGTATTTGGAAAAAAAATTAAGCAAAAAATATATGATTGTATAATGGAGTTTTTGGAAAATGAAAATGTTATAAAGACTTATAAAAATTTTGTATCCCTAATAGATTTTCAACCTAAATATAATGATATGCAGAATGCTATTAGGAAAAATATACTGGGTGAGTTTAAAAAGCAAAAGTTCATTCCACCAAAGTACTCAGATTTAGAGAGTATGTGCAAGGATAAAAAATCATTTAAAATGGTATTTGAATCTTTAGTTGATAGGGAAGACATAGTTAAAGTTTCTGAGAATTTCTGGCTTCTCTCTGAGTACTATCAAAAAGCTAAAGATATTGTAATAAATTTTATAAAGGAGCATGGAAGCATATCAGTTGCTGAATTTAGAGATGAGTTGCAAACGAGTAGAAAGTATGCTTTGGCACTTATGGAGCATTTTGATACTATAAAGTTTACCAAGAGAATGGAAGATAAAAGAATCCTTTATTAACCACATGGGAATTCGTTGACATTGGGTTTTGGTTTACTTATAATAGTACTTGTAATAGTACTTGGTGATTTAAAATGGGAGTAGATAGGTGCTGGTGTGCCTGCCAGTCTTCAAAACTGTGTTGTCGTGCTAATACCACGATGGGTG
>DAIMMR010000091.1:0-11567 GCA_036720575.1 Clostridium sp. | reverse complement strand
ATATAGGAGGTTCACTTATGGAAATAAAAAAAGCTGCTATAGCAGGAACATTTGAGTCCAGCGATATTACTATATCAGTACAGCCTAATCCAGAGAATGAGGTGGCTATAAAATTAAAAAGTTCCGTGGAAAAACAATTTGGAGACCAGATAAAAAAAGTTATAATGGACACTTTAGAGAAACTAGATGTAAAAAGTGCCATTGTAGGTGCCAATGACAAAGGAGCTTTAAATTGTGTTATAAAAGCAAGGGTACAAGCTGCAGTTATGAGGGCAGTAGAAGAAACAAAGTTCAACTGGGAGGTGGAAAAGTAATGTACAAGTTAAGAAGAACAATGATGTATGTACCGGGAAACAATCCAGGAATGGTTAAGGATGCACATATATATAGAGCAGATTCTTTGATGTTTGATTTAGAGGATTCAGTATCCCTAAATGAAAAGGATACAGCTAGATTTTTAGTATACAATGCACTAAAATCCATAGATTATGAAGGCACAGAAACAGTAGTAAGAATAAATGGCCTTGATACACCTTTTGGAATGGAAGATTTAGAGGCAATAGTAAGGGCACAACCTGATGTTATAAGACTTCCAAAGACAGAATGTGCACAAGATGTTATAGATGTAGAAAAAGAAATAGAAAGAATTGAAAAACAATCAGGAATACCTGTTGGAAAGACAAAAATTATGGCAGCTGTTGAAAGTGCTATAGGAGTTATGAATGCCTATGAAATAGCTACAGCAAGCAAGAGACTTATGGGAATAGCAATAGGGGCAGAAGATTATGTTACAAATTTAAAGACAACCCGTTCTTTAGATGGAATAGAACTTCTTGCAGGAAGAAGCCATGTATTATTAGCTGCCAGAGCAGCAGGGATATATGCCTTTGACACAGTATTTTCTGATGTAAACAATGAAGAAGGATTCATAAATGAAGTAAAGCTTATAAAGCAGTTGGGATTTGACGGAAAGTCCGTAATAAACCCAAGGCAAATTGCTCCTGTCCATAAGATATATACACCTTCACAAAAAGAAATAGATAAATCCGTTCGTGTTATAAGAGCTGCAAAAGATGCTGCGGAAAAAGGATCTGGAGTAGTTTCCCTAAACGGAAAAATGGTAGATAAGCCTATTATAGAACGTGCACAGAGAGCTTTGATGTTAGCAGAAGCTTCAGGTATATGCGTAAGTGAAGGAGGAGAAGACATTGACTAAGAATAAAATAGGAAGAGAAATACCAGATTATATAGAAGGAATTGGAAAGCTGGTACCTTACGGCGGACCATTTGATTTTAAACCAACAAAGAAAAAATTTGCAAGAAAAATATCCAGTATAAAACCTGGAGAGAGTAAATTGCTTGGGAGCATAAAAGAAGCTGTAATAAAGACAGGATTAAAGGATGGCATGACAATATCATTTCACCACCACTTTAGAGCTGGAGATTACATATTAAACATGGTGCTGGATGTTATAGCTGAAATGGGAATAAAGAACTTAACTTTAGCACCAAGTTCTTTAAGCAGTGTCCATGAACCAGTAATTGAACACATAAAAAATGGTGTTGTTACTAAAATCATAACTAGTGGTGTTAGAGGACCACTTGCAGAAGCTATATCAAATGGAATTTTAGATACACCTATTATAATACGTTCCCATGGTGGAAGAGCAAGAGCTATAGAAGCTGGAGATTTAAAAATAGACGTGGCATTTTTAGGTGCACCTAGCTGTGACGACTATGGAAATGCCAATGGATATACAGGAAAATCCTTTTGCGGCTCATTAGGATATGCTAAAATAGATGCAGAGTATGCAGACAAAGTAGTACTTATTACAGACAATTTGGTACCATATCCAAATGTACCTGCAAGTATAGAACAAAATAATGTAGATTATGTAGTTAAGGTAGATGCAATTGGGGATCCTAAGGGGATAGCATCTGGGGCAACAAGATATACAAAAAACCCAAGAGAACTTTTGATTGCACAGTATGCAGCAGAGGCAATTGAAGCTTCAGGATATTTTGTACCAGGATTTTCAATTCAGAGTGGCTCCGGTGGAGCATCCCTTGCAGTAGCAAGATTTTTAAAGGAAAAGATGATAGAAAAGAATATTAAAGCTAGTTTTGCATTAGGTGGAATTACAGGTCAATTTGTAGAAATGCAAAAAGAGGGTCTTATTTCAAAAATCTGTGATGTACAGAGCTTTGATTTAATAGCAGCAAAATCCATAGGAGAAAATCCAGATCACTATGAAATAAGTTCATCCCTATATGCTAATCCACATAATAATGGATGTATTTCTAATAAATTGGATATAGTTATATTAAGTGCACTGGAAGTAGATACGGACTTCAATGTCAATGTAATTACAGGCTCAGATGGAGTAATCAGGGGAGCATCAGGTGGACACTGTGATACTGCAGCAGGAGCAAAACTTGCTGTGATAGTTTGTCCACTTATTAGAGGTAGAATACCTACTGTTGTGAAGAAAGTAAATACTGTAATAACTCCAGGAGAAACAGTAGATGTAGTAGTTACAGACAGGGGAATAGCAGTAAATCCTCTTAGAAAAGATTTACTTGAAAAATTTAAGAAAGCAAAGCTGCCAGTATGCACTATAGAAGAGTTAAGAGAAAAGGCAGAAGAAATTACAGGAAAACCTAAGGCTATTGAATATGGTGACAAGATTGTTGGTGTAGTTGAATACAGAGATGGTACTATTATCGATGTTATAAAGCAAGTAAAATAGTGAGGTAATAATTATGAAAAATGCAAGCAATATCCTTGATAAAATACTTGAAGCTAAAGAAAAAAGGGCACAAGTTCAAAAAGAATTATTGAATATATTTAAAGTTACACTAATTTCATTTACATTAAATATACCAGGAGCAGAAAAGAATAATGAATCCTTTACTAAGCTTCATAAAAAGGGGATTTGCTTGCTGGAAGAAGAGTTAAAAAAGAATAATATAGATGTGCTTCACAAAATGTTAAATAGTTCTGCTGCTGGTGCTGAGGCATTTCTAAATGTAGATGCAGATGCAATTATTGTAAAAAAAATTACTGTATCTATTGAAGAAAACCATAAATTAGGAAGACTATTTGACTTTGATGTATTCACTAAAACTGGAGAGCAGATTAGCAGGACAGATTTAGGTGTAAGTGAAAGAAAATGTCTCTTATGCGGTGAAAACGCAAAAGTATGCGGAAGAAGTAGAAGACATTCTGTGGAAGATCTTTTAAACAAGATTTATTCATTAATGGATAAGTTTTTATAGCAGGGTATACTAAGGAGGGAAGTATGTCTCTCCTTTATTTTGATATAATAGAATACAAGTATTTTTTGGCGTAGTTCAAAGTGGTTCAAAGAGAGATAAAGTCAGTGACGGCTTTATCTACTCGCGAAAAGGCGGCCTATACATATAAATATACGATCATCTGACAAGTCAGACAGCCTACTCACCTTCCCGTGATTTGTAGTATACAGAACTCCCTATGACTTAATAATAAAATAAAAACTCGCTCGAAGCCAGGTATTTTCATTACGTTTTGTGCTTTGAGCGAAGCGAAAGGAATGAATATAAATATGAAAAATATAATGTTTGTTGCAGTATCGGAAAAAATGAAAGAAGTAGCTTTGCAAGTGAATTCTGACATGGGTTTAGATATTCCTGTTATAGTTAGTTCTATGGAAAAAAGCAGAGATGTTGTGAAAAGCAATCCTAATATAAATGTTTTTATTAGTCGAGGCAAGACAGCAAAATTACTACAACAATTTTCTGGAAAAACTGTAGTTTACGTTACATGTTCAACCGGTGATATTCTAGAACCGATACAGAGACTAACGGCTTATGGAATTGATAAAATTGCTGTAGTAGCATCACCATTTCTAATTGGTGAAGGCTTTTATGATTATAAAGTGGGAAACACTGAAATATATATTCGTCCCTATGAATTAGAAGAGTTGGATAATTTAGTTTTAAAACTTAAAAAGCAAGGAATAAGAGGTGTTGTTGCTGGAGCAACTGCAATTAAGGTAGCAAAAAAGTATGGTATGAAAGTTGAGCCGCTAGATACAAAAAAAGTTTCTATTAAACGGGCTATAGATGAAGCTATTGGAATTGTTAAATCAAAAGAAAATGAATATTTACAGGAGAAAAAAAGGGCTGAAGAGATTCGTCAATATGCTTCCAAATTATATTCAGCTATAGAACAAGCTAATGCTGCTGTTGAAGAGCTAGCTTCTTCTTCAGAGGAACTTGCTTCTATGAGTCAGGAAACTGCTAATATTGTAACTAAAGCCTTCAAAGAAGTAAATAATACTTCATCAATATTGGAAATTATTCAGCAAGTGGCCAAGCGTACGAATTTGTTAGGTTTGAATGCTGCTATTGAGTCATCAAGAGCCGGTGAATATGGAAGAAGCTTTTCTATTGTTGCATCAGAAATTCGTAAATTATCTGCGGAAAGTAAGGTTTCTGCTAGCAAAATAGGTACTATGCTGAATGGATTACGTAACTATGTTGAATTTGTATTAAAAAATGTTGAACAAAGTAACGCTATTACACAGGAGCAAGCACAGGCAAGCCAAAATATTGCTCATATGTTAGGAGAACTGAGCAATGTCGGAGGCAAACTAATAGATATGATGAAGAAATAAGATATTTTTATATTAAACTCAAACTTCGCAGTAATAAAACAGTTATAACTTAAGGTAAATAAGTACTTCATGGGATATCAAGAGATTCTTAGGTTCAGGTGGAGTTTGCTTATAAGGAATGCCTTTTCTCCATCTGAACCTTAGAAGAACTTATCCAGGCGCGTAGCAGTGCTTATCCCCCACTTTGAAGAAGATGGGGGTGTTAGCAATGGTAGCGATCGGATAAATATCACTAAATTTAAAAATTATGCAGCCTTTTTGCAAATTAATTTTTCTGAAAGATATTTAGGCAGTTTTGTAATAAAGATATGGATAAAACTTTTAATTTAATCATCAGTTAAAAATAATTCACCCATGGTATGTGAATCTTGGTTGTTTCTGTTTTCAACTGCAAGCATCATGTACCTTACCATTACAATTGAAGTATGTGAAATCATTGAATCATAAAAAAGACCTTGAAATTCCTTTCCAAGATTTAAATAGGACTTACATACTTTAAAGAAAACTTCGATGCTCCTTATGCCTATTTTTCTGTTATGCCGATATTTTTGTGATTTTACGATTTTTTGTAAGTTCATAAATGAAAAGTCAGTATAATCTTGTTATGCTTTGTATATCAAACATAACAGGAGGGAAGTATGTCTCTCCTTTATTTTGATATAATAAAATACAAGTATTAATTTTGTCTTTGAGATATAATATCCTGGAGATTTTTTATAAGTCTTCCTTTTTTCATCATGGAAGTTTTTAAATTATTAATTTGTCTTTTGAAAGAGGCATTTTTATTTTGCATAACATTTAATTTGTCCTTTAAATCTTTTACTTCCTTCAATTTTTCATCTAATATAGGCCTATATGCAGTATCAATAGTTTTTTTCTTATCAAAAAACAAATTCAAATTTTGCATACCAGAAATAATTGACTTTTCAATTTTTTTTAGATACCTTAGTATTAAAGTATATACTTTATCCATTTTAGACACCTCTATATAATTTTATAAAATTATGATTTATAGTGCAATAGCTATATATATTAACAAATGGGAAAAGAGGAATGTATGTGAATGAAAATGAGAATATGCTGCATAAATTTATAAAAAACTATACTGAAAATAAACAAAATAGAGCTGGAAATTTAGAAATAAAAAAAGAAAAATTGGAGATTCAATTAAAGAAGGAAGAAGAAAAATTAGATAAACTTTCAGCTATTAAGGAGAAACTTATTGCAAAGGAAAAATCCTATGATGAAATTTACTCCCATCTTTTGCAAATATTGAAAACAAGAGGTATACTATTTGATATCCCAAAAAGTGCAGTAGAAATAGAAGAATGGGATAATTTGTATATAAAAAAGGAACAGGGTGCTTATAGTCTGATAGATAAAAATCAACAGGCTGTATACTCTATAGATAAAAAATACTATGATTCTATAGAACATATAGTTACTAATTACAAGTACAGTGCAATTGTAGTGAGAAAGGATGCTTATTTTTTAAAAGTGCAAATCAGGATATTATAATAGCTCTATGCTATAATAAAAATATAGATTATGTTACAGGGGTGAAATCATTGCTTAGTAGTGCTTTGGAAATTCTACATAAATATTATGGGTATAGTGACTTTAGGAAGGATCAAGGAAAAGTAATTGAAAGTATACTAAAGGGGAAGGATACTCTAGCTGTAATGCCCACTGGAGGAGGTAAATCCATATGTTATCAGATACCAGCAGTGTTATTTGAGGGGGTAACAGTTGTAATATCTCCACTTATTTCACTTATGAAAGATCAGGTAGACAACATAAGGGATTTAGGAATAGGAGCAGCTTATATAAACAGTTCTATTTCACATCAGGATATTTTACATATATGTGAAAGCTTAACTACAGGAAATATAAAAATGCTGTATGTAGCACCGGAAAGGTTGGAGTCTTCTGAATTCTGCCAGATTATAAAAAGCATAGATGTATCTCAAATAGCAGTAGATGAAGCACATTGTGTTTCCCAGTGGGGACATGATTTTAGAACTAGCTATACATATATATGGAAGTTTATAGAAAGCTTTTCTAAAAGGCCCGTGGTTACAGCTTTTACAGCTACGGCTACCAGAGAGGTTAGAGAAGATATTGTAAATCAAATAAAGCTGAAAAAACCTGAGGTTTTCATATCTGGTTTTGATAGAGAAAATTTAAAAATTGGATGTTTGAAAATTGGAAATAGGTTAGGGTATATGCTAAAATACATAAAAACTAATGAAGAACAATCTGGCATAGTATATGCAGCTACTAGAAAAGAAGTGGATAGCATATATGAAAGACTTAAGGAAAATAATATAGCTGTTACTAGATATCATGCAGGTCTTTCTGATAAAGAAAGAAAAAATAATCAAGAAGATTTCGTATATGATAGAGTAAATGTAATAGTTGCGACAAATGCATTTGGAATGGGTATTGATAAGTCAAATGTAAGATATGTTATTCATTACAATATGCCTAAGAACATAGAAAGCTATTATCAAGAAATAGGTAGGGCAGGTCGTGATGGAGAGAAAAGTGAATGTATACTAATGTTTGCACCCCAAGATGTTATTACTCAAAAGTATCTTATTGAAACAAGTATTCAATCTCCTGAAAGAAGATTGAATGAATATAAAAAACTTCAACAAATGATAGATTTTGTACATTACAATGGATGTTTGCGAAAATATATATTAAATTATTTTGGAGAACAGGTGGACTATGAAGAATGTGGAAATTGCAGCAATTGTGTAAGTGAAGGAGAATATGTAGATAAAACTATAGATTGCCAAAAAGTACTTTCCTGTATATATAGAATGAAAAGAGAATTTGGAGTAAATATGATAGTAGATGTACTTAGAGGTTCCTCACAGAGAAAAGTGATTCAGTATGGATTTGATAAGTTGTCCACCTATGGAATAATGAAAAATTATTCAAAGGAAGAACTTTCAAATTTCATAAACACACTTATAGCACATGGGTACATTTCATTAAAAGAAGGAGAATATCCTACTGTGGTATTGAATCCTAGATCCATAAAGGTTCTAAAGGGAGAAGAAAAAGTAACCTTAAAGGAAATTGTCAAGGCTAAAAAGATTATTTTAAATAATGATTTATTTGAAAATTTGAGAGTTTTAAGGAGGGAGATAGCAGACGAGGAATCCATACCTCCTTATTTGATATTCCCTGATACTACCCTAAAGGAACTTAGCAGTAGGTGTCCTGTAAACTTTGAGCAGATGTTAGATGTATCTGGTGTAGGCCAATTGAAATTACAAAAATATGGAGAAAGATTTTTAGAAGCTATAAAAAACTACATGGATGAAAATGAAGTTAAACCACAGTGGATTTTTAAAAATGAGTTAAAAAACGACAAAAACGATAAAAATGCGAAAAGCTACAAAAATTTAAAACTAAAAACCCATGAAATAACGGCAGAGATGATTAAAGAGCATAAAAATCTTGAACAAATAGCAAAAGACAGGCAAATTACCGTATCTACGGTACTTTCACATATAACAAAGTATGCAGAAGAAAAGGGCGTTTTAGATTTAAATATAAATTTTGGTGGAATATTTACAGATGAAGAAGAAAATCAAATTTTAAAAGTTACGAAAAAGGTAGGAATATCAAAATTAAAACCTATAAAAGAGAAACTTTCTGAAGATATAAGTTACGATAAGATAAAGGCGGTTATATTAAAAGATTATATTTTAATGGATAAAAATGCATAAGGAGGCGAAATGCTGTTTGAAAATAAAATTTCAGGCAGCAAGTATATTATGAGTGAACTTTCTAGAAGATTAAATCAGTGTAGAAAACCTGCAGGGGAAGTAGGAAAATTTATAGCTAGTTCAATGAATGAAGACCATTTTGAAGTTACTACCTGGGGACTAGATAAAATTTCTATTAAGCAAGATGATACTATTTTGGATATTGGCTGTGGAGGTGGAAGAACTATAAATAGATTAGCTAACATAGCAAAAAAGGGAAAGATCATAGGGGTAGATTATTCTATGGATTGTGTTAATTGGTCCAAAGAATTTAATAAAGAGCTTATAGATGAAAAAAGAGTGGAAGTGTACAATGCAAATGTACAAAAACTTCCTTTTGAAAATGATAAATTTAATGTAGTAACTGCAGTTGAAACTATATATTTTTGGCCTGATTTATTAAAAAGTTTTAAAGAAATTAAGAGAGTTTTAAAATCAAATGGGAGTTTTACAGTAATAAATGCCATGTACATAAGCGATAAATTTAAAGACAGAAATGACGAATATATGGATAAAATGACTATGCACACCCCAGAACAGTTAAAGCAGCTTTTTGTAGATGCAGGTTATGAAAATGTATCTATATATGTATGTGAGGAAAATAACTGGATGTGCTGCAGCGGAAGGGCATAGTTGAATGTAGTATTGAAAAAATAGGAACTTTAGTAAATAAGGTAGTAGAATTTCATTAGTGCATTAAAAATAAAAAAATTGTATGTATACAAAATGCATAAATTACTTTAGATTTAAAAAATCTTCAATAGCTATTTTCTATTGAGGATTTTTTTAACTTTGTATTTTAAGGTATTTCAAATCAATGCAAAACAAAAAAATTTTTAAATTTATATTGAATTATTATTAATATAAATGTATAATTATAAAATATATCAATGAATTAATATAAAAATATTTCTAATTTCTAAAGTAGAATTTAAGGAAATATTTATTTTCCATATTTTAAAAAATGATTTTAAGGGGGAAGAAAAATGATAGATTTAAAGGGTAAAAGTTTTTTAACATTAAAAGATTTTACAAAGGAAGAGATAAAGTATTTTATTGATCTTGCAAAGAAGTTAAAGAAAGAAAAATATAGTGGAACGGAAAAAAAGAGATTGCAAGGGAAAAATATTGCCCTTATATTTGAAAAAGATTCCCTGAGAACAAGATGTTCCTTTGAGGTCAGTGCTTATGATGAGGGGGCAAATGTAGTTTATATAGGTGCCCAGGGAAGTCATATGGGTAAAAAAGAATCTGTGAAAGATACAGCTAGAGTAATGGGTAGAATGTTTCATGGTATAGAATATAGGGGATTTTCTCAAAGAGATATGGAGGTGCTGGCAGAATATTCAAAAGTACCTGTATGGAATGGACTTTCAGATGAAGATCATCCAACCCAGGTTTTAGCGGACTTCCTGACTATAGAAGAACACATAGATAAACCTTTAAAAGATGTAAATTTTGTTTACATTGGAGATGGAAGAAATAACATGGCAAATGCCCTTATGATAGGTGCTTCAAAAGTTGGAATGAACTTTAAAATAGCAGCTCCTAAAGAGCTTTTCCCAGAGGATGAATTAGTTAAAGAGTGTGAAAAAGCAGCCCAGGAAAGTGGAGGCACTATTACAATTACGGATGATTTGTATAAAGCTGTAGAAGGGGCAGATGTTCTCTATACTGATGTATGGCTTTCCATGGGAGAAGAAAAAGAACTTTGGAAAAAGAGAATAGAAACTTTAATGCCATATCAAATAAACAGCAAACTTATAGAGGCTTGCAAAAATGAAAAGGTTAAGTTTATGCATTGTCTCCCAGCTTTTCACAATACGGAAACTAAAGTAGGGGAAGAAATATATAAAAAGTTTGGGTATAAAGCACTTGAGGTAACTGAAGAAGTATTTGAGGGACCTAATTCTATAGTGTTTGATGAAGCTGAAAACAGGCTTCATACTATAAAGGCTGTTATGGTGGCAACTTTAAGTAATATTTAGAAAGAAGGAATAAAATGAATTCCATATTGTATTTAGAAGATGGAACTGTATTTATGGGAAAAGCCATAGGACATAAAGCAATAACTGCAGGAGAGTTGGTTTTTAATACCTCCATGACAGGATATCAAGAAATACTTACAGATCCATCCTATAGAGGACAGATAATAACAATGTGTTACCCTTATATTGGTAATTACGGGATTAACTATAGTTTTAGCCAATCTGGTGAGATACAGGCTAAAGGCATGGTAATAAAAAATATGTATAATAATACATCACACTATTTGAGTGAAAATAGTTTTGAAAATTTTTTAAAGGAAAATAAAGTCGTAGGTATAAGTGGTATAGATACGCGAAGTATAACCAAAAAGATAAGATCAAGTGGAACTATGAAATGTGTAATATGCAGTGAAAATGAATCTATAAGTGAAATAAAAAAAATGCTAAATTCTTATGAAAATAAAAATTTAGTATCTCAGGTAAGTACAAACTCCATAAAGCATATTTCAGGAAATGGACCTAAAGTTGCACTTTTAGATTTTGGAAGCAAAAAGAATATCATTCAAAATTTGAAGGATAGAGACTGTGATATAACAATATTTCCTTACAATGCCTCTTATGAAAGTATAATGGGTGTAAATCCTAAAGGCATACTTTTGAGTAATGGACCTGGGGATCCTAAGGATTTAGGAGAAATAATGGGTACTATAAAAAAGTTAATAGGTAATTTACCTATGTTTGGAATATGCCTTGGACACCAATTATTATCACTTGCACTTGGAGGAGATACCTATAAGATGAAGTTTGGCCATAGAGGTGGAAACCATGGTGTATATGATAAAGACTTAGACAGGGCTTTTATAACATCTCAAAATCATGGCTATGCAGTTAAAAGAGAAAGCTTAAATAAAGACAGTATTGAAGTAACTCATTTTAATTTAAATGATAATACAGTAGAGGGAATTAAACATAAGACGCTGCCTATATTCTCAGTACAATTTCACCCTGAAGGATCACCGGGACCTACTGATACAGGCTATTTATTTGATAAATTTTTGAGATTAATGACTTTAGTATAAATAAGGCATTTTCAAAGAAATAACTAGTCAGTATGCTAGCCTATTTTTTATCAT
>DAIMMR010000691.1:0-1578 GCA_036720575.1 Clostridium sp. | reverse complement strand
AATAAAAGAATATAATGCCATAAGAATTCCGCATAACATAGAACCTTTAACTGCAGTTTTTTCATCTTTTGCTGCAAAGAGACGTTGTACACATTCCTGACCTGTTGAGAAAGTCATGAAATACATTATTATCAATCCAATAATTGTCTTCCACCCTACTTTGGTAAAACCAAGCTGTCCTTGAGGTAATGCACCAACTACATGGTTCCAGCCTCCAGCGTTATGAATGGCAAATGGAACGGCAATAGTAAATCCAGCCAGTAGAACTATAGCATGGACAATATCAGTCAACGTTACACTCCACATACCACCTATCATAGTATAAAAAACAAGAACTATTCCTGATAAAAGTATTCCCCAATTTGTAGACAAACCAGTTAACACACTTATTATTGTAGCGGATGCAGTAATCTGTACACCTGCCAGGGCTATATTTGCACTTAAGGATAGTATTAAAGTAATAATATGACTTGAATTTCCAAATCTTCTTTCGATTATTTCAGGCATTGTTGTTGCCATTGATCTTCTTAACATTGGGGCTATAAATGAAACAAGAATAACTCCGATACCAGCAGCTGTTACATACCAACCTGCAGAAAGCCCCCAGCTTCCATAGGCTTTTGCAGCTACTCCTACTGTACTTCCCCCACCTACTTCAGTGGCAGCTAGAGTTCCAGCTGTTAGAAGAACTCCAATATTACGACCTGCAAGCAGGTAATCCGAGCTGTTCTTGATCTTCTTTCCACTATAGAAACCTATAGCTAAGTTAATTAACATGTACACAACTAAAATTATCCAGATAGTTACCATTAACCTTACCTCCTAATTATTTGATATGTTTTATATTCATTTTTACCTTATAAAGTTAAATTACGAACATTAAATTTAATATTGTAAAATTGAAATCTATTTATAAAAGCGATTTTATGGGAAATCAATAATAAAATGTTATAATAATTATTTATTATTATAACATGATTTTATCAATAATCAATGTAAAAATTAATAATATATCAATAAATAATGGATATAAGTAATAATATTATCAACATGTGCACTCAAATTTTAAATTGTATAAAATTAAATATTCCATGTAATTATCATTTGACTATTGCAAATACTGATTTGATTTTACTTCAGTATTATCACAAAATTACCGAATTATATATTATATATAGATTAGTATATTCGTTTATAGTAAGCTTAAGGTATTTTATGTAATATTATAAAAGTTTATTAAAGCAAAAAAAATTCGGAATATATAATAAAATAAATTAAATATTTTTGTAAAAATCATAATAAAAAATAAATTATACAGAACTTAAAAAAAATGTTGAAAAAGATCATTTGATAATATAATATTTAGTTATATTGAAAAATTAATAAAAAATACGCATACATATAACACAAATATAAAAAATATACGAATATAATTATTAAATCAATAAAAAATTATTAAGGCAACAAGTGTTAAGGGAATATTTAAAAGGGACATCATGGCAGAACAGGTGATATTATATTTCAAAAATATTCAGAAAATAACAATAAGTGATATGCATATATTATGATATTTCAATA
>DAIMMR010000690.1:0-1587 GCA_036720575.1 Clostridium sp. | reverse complement strand
TGCTATTTATTAGTTATGTTTTTGCTTTGTTTTCCGTTAGGGAGTGAACTGTAACTATTACAAAGCTATATTCCTTGTCCAATACAATATCCACTTGACAGCAAATATAGTAATAAATATAATGGAATTATAAGAAAAGCGAGGTCTGAATACGATGATTATTTCTAAAATAACTTATTTTGAGCAATCTGGAAATTCAAATATTGATGATGTAATAAAAATCTCATTAAAAGCCGCTAAGGAATTGAAAATAAAAAAAATAGTGGTATTTTCTGCTCGAATGGCCTCTGTTCTAAAAGTAAAAAATACATTTTCTGATGACTTTGATTTAATAATTGCTACATATTCAAGTGGGCGTAAATTTCTTATAAGTAAAGATGATGAATCCGAAGAAGAAATTGTCATTCCAGAGGTTGCAACGCAAACGGCCAAGAACATTATTTTAAATCAAGGAATGAAATATGTACAGGGTGGTTTGCCATTTGAACCAATACTATCATGTACCGGTGACAATTCTACAGAAATGATTGTATCTACATTTGAATTAATATCCAACGGACTAACTCTATGCATAAATGGTGCTATAATGGCATATGAAAATGGCTACGTTAAAGAGGGCGAGCAAATTATTTCTTTTTGTGGCGATACATCAATTGTTGTATGTCCAACTGCAAAAAGAGATTTATTTAATGGCAATTTTAAAATACAACGCATATTATGCAAGCCTATATAAGAGAAAGCGAGGACTTCTACATTCCTCGCTTTCTCTTTTACATTGTTTTAATTCTATTTCTTTATTACTTTTTAAAATCATATTAATATATTCATGAGATTCAAGATATGACTGTAGCTTTTGGGCTTCTTCAAACTTTTTTAAATCACCACCGCTAGATAAGAAAATATTACAGTAAAATATCCAATCAGCAATGTCATCGTATGTTATATTTTCTTTTACTTCACAATTATTATAATCATCATAAAATAATCTCGAAGATATACCATACTTTGTTTCAAATTTGACCAATTCATTTACTGACTCGCTATACCCATCTACCGTAAAAGCTATTCCTAAGTCAACTAACTTATTTATTACATCGTTTTGCATTTCTTAATCCTCCTAACAAATAATTTATCTAAATAACAAATAAATCACCTGTTACATTATTATATGCTAAATAGTACCTAAAAGCAACCTTAAAATCATTTTTTATTATAATGATTAAACTAATGATTAAACTCCAAAAGATAAAGATTAATCATCTTATAAATATATTCGAAATATCATGTTTATATTCTACCCCTAATTGTATAAAATAACCAAATAAATACACCAAATTCTTATCAATATGTAGTGATATACGCAATAATTGTAAATATGTGTGTTTATTGTAAAATAAATATATGTGTCAATCTCATATAATATCACATAAATCATAACATTTTTTATTTTTTCTTTACTATTTTGAATATGCCGCATGAGATTGTGCATCTCAACCGCTCAAAATGGGCTCTTCCGTAAAAATGAGTATGGCATTATTTTACGGAAAGTATAATTTTACATCTGAGTAAAGGTAACTTTGCCCTTCC
>DAIMMR010000090.1:0-11681 GCA_036720575.1 Clostridium sp. | reverse complement strand
CCGAGCTCTAGACTTGTCAAAAGTTTTTATGATGCTGAAATTTGTCATTACATGACCTGTATAAGTTGATTTTTCATTTAGAAACTCTATAGATTAATTTTCTATTCCCTTTCTTGCTGGGACACCTTCAGTATAGTAATGCTTTATTTCCTTCATTTCTGTAACTAAATCTGCTCTTTCTATTATTCTCTTATCTGCATATCTTCCAGTTAGTATTACTTCGGTCTTTTCCTGTTTTTTATCTAAAATTTGCAAAACTTCATCCACTGTAAATAGCTCATAAAATATAGCTATATTTATTTCATCCAATACTACTACATCATAATCTCCCTTTGTAACTATTTCTTCAACTTTTTTAAGTCCAGTTTTAGCTGCTTCTACATCAGCTTTGCTTGGTTTACCACATATAAAACAATTTCTTCCAAACTGTTCTAATGTAAAATTAGGTAAATATTCTTTTGCCTTTAACTCGCTATAATCCATTCCTTTAACAAATTGTCCAAAGAATACTTTTTTACCAGCACATACAGCTCTAAGAGATAATCCCAGTGAAGCTGTAGTCTTACCTTTACCGTTTCCAGTATAAACTTGAATATATCCTTTATCCATAACAAACAACCCTCTTCCTTATAATAAGTTATTTTCTTTCAAATGCCTAAATTCTTTCTCTTACTTTAAGTTTATTATTATGCATATATTATGTCAATAATTATTGTAAATAGAATTTTCCCCATCACATAATCATACTAAATACATTCCACTGGCAGTAAAATTTCACTTAAAGTCTTTACTTTATATATCTTTATATTTTTTAAATTTAATCCTCTTAAAAACTTTTCTTCAAATTTAAACTTTTCTACATCATCATATATTATTCCTAGAACATTTCCGCTGTGTGCTCCTATTATTCCAAGACCTGAAGTTTTTTCTTTTATGTCCATCACTAAGTTTAAAAAATCATAATAAAGTCTTTTCTGATTTTTCACTATGCTTTCAGTTGACACATAGGCTAGCTTATGTAAATCTTTTTCTTTCACTGCTTCTTTAAGTATTGGAAGTAAATCTTTAACATCACATAAATTAGGTAAATTTTTGTTATTAAATTCAACGGTATCTACTGTTTTATCTCCTTCAAAAGCAAGTATATTATAAGATAAATAATCTCCTATGGTGAATTTATAATTACCACTTTTGTAATCAAATAGAGTCATCTTATTAAATACTATACTATCCGTAGGTTCGATATCTATACAGTTTTTCACAAGTTCTGCCTCATTGAATTTTTTATTAAACATATTAATAAGACAATAATAAACTCCACAAAGATCTGCTGTACTACTTGCAAGTCCCTTTCCATATGGAATCTGCGAGTTTATTTCTATATCTATACTATCAAAATACTTTTCATATCCCCAGGATTTAAGAATATTGTACAAAAAACTAGAAGACTTTTTTAGGTACCTTTTCCTTATGGGATTATTACATTCTATAAGTTTAACTTTAGTATAAATATTTACAGGACAAGACAATAAAAGATCTCTATTTTCTATTTTTCCCTGAAGTATCTCTCCAAAACTTCCAGGATAAATTGTTGAAGTCTCCATAAAATACACCCTTTACAAATTTTTTATTGTCTTTATATATTTCACAAGTTCATTCACATTGTAAAAAACATTAATATTATTATAATTCATTTTTTTTCTTTCAATTATAAAAGCATATATTCCACAATCTAAACAAGCTCTTATTTTTTCATAAGTTCCGCCTTCTCTGCCGCTGTCTTTAAGCAGCATGGCTTCAGCTCCATAGTCTTTTATAAAGGCACAATTTAGTTCATAGCTGACAGGTCCCTTTAAGGCAATTATATCCCCTAGGTCTATTTTTCTGTCATTACATTCCTTTATAACTTTAACAGAAGGTAAAACTCTATATATTATTCTATTTTTAAGGTTTAGGCTCAAAACTTTGTCTAAACTCTTACTACCTGTAGTATTTAATATAGTTCCCTTTATATCCTTAAGCTTCAATTTAAGCTGATTATAATCCTCTACTTCTACAACTTTATCCTCATTTTTAAATTCATCTATACAAGAAGGTCTTTCATATCTTATATACTCTATGTTTAACTCATCACATGCCTTAATTACATTTTTAGTAACTTCCACTGCATAAGGATGTGAGGCATCCACTAATACTTTTACACCTTTTTCCCTTAATTCACTTATAAGATCATGAAGATCAAGTGGTTTGTTGTTCATGTAAGCATATTTATATTCCTTAAGAAGCTCTCCACCATATTCCGTTGCTGTAGATACAAATATATCAGAAGTAAATTCATTTAGCAAAGAAAGTATTTTTCTACCTTCAGAAGTTCCAAGAATTAATCCTATCATATGAAAATCTCCTTACATTCTAACTTTCATCTTTTCATCCATAAGAGGATTGCCTTCTATACAATCCCTAATGTGCTGTACATATATCTCCTGAAAAGCCTTGTTTTCCCCTAGTCCATGAAGATATGTATTTATCTCAAATCCTTTAGATTCAAGTATTTGTTTCCATGAATCCTTGTCTTCACCTGCCATATCATTTGTGGCATGATCTCCTGCTACTAACATAAAAGGCATTAATGTTACTTTCTCAATATTGTTTTTTTTCAGCTTAGGTATTACATTATCAATTTCAGGATACCCCTCTACAGTAGCTATAAAAATATTCCTTATTTTCAAATCATCTAATACATATTGAAAAAGAGCATAACTAGAATTACTATGATGCGAAGAGCCATGTCCCATTAACACTACAGCTTCATTTTGGCTAAGAGGTGGAAGCTGCTTTTCTAATGCCCTGGCAGCTATTACATAATCGCTTTGCCTATAAAGTACAGGACGGCCTAAAACCAGTTTACCAAAATACCCTTGATATTCATTTATACAGCGAACTACCTTGTCATATTCATTTCCCGGCATTATATGTAGTGGCTGAACGTAAACTTCTCTAAAGCCTTCATCTCTCATTTTATCCAGTGCCTCAGGCACTGTATCTATATAAATTCCCTTTTGATTTTTTAATTTTTTAATTATTATTCCGGAGGTAAAAGCTCTTCTAACTACATACTCCTTAAATTCATTTCTAATTTCATTTTCCGTATCTTCAATACAGTTTTTGAGTGTTCCCAATATGCTTGTGCCAAAACTTACCACAAGTATTCCTCTTTTTGCTTCCTTCAAATCTTATCACCTCTTTTAAGAATAGTTTTTTATTCTACTCTGGAATTTTGTAACCACGGGGAGTTATAAATATTCCATCTTTTATATAACTGTTACTGTTTCCTATTATAACTACAGACATCATGTCAACTATACTGTCATCAAAAGAATCAAGTGTAAAAAGCTTATACTCCTGACCTTCTCTAAGTGCATTTTTAACTACGGCTACAGGGGTATTGCCTTTTCTATATTTTTTCACAATATCAATACATTCTTTTAAATAATGAGGTCTACCCTTACTTTTAGGATTATAAAGTGATATTACAAAATCTCCAGAAGCTGCAAGTTCAATTCTCTTTTTTATAAGCTCATAGGGAGTCATAAGGTCACTTAAACTTATGTTACAGTTATCATGCATAAGAGGTGCTCCAACTATGGAAGCTGCTGCAGAAGAAGCTGTAAGTCCTGAAATTACTTCTACGTCTTCATCTTTTTTCATTTCTAAGATGAGCCCTGCCATACCATATATTCCTGGGTCACCTGTACTCACTATGGAAACTACATGGTCTTTTGAAAGTTCAAGTGCTTTTTTGCATCTCTCCACTTCAGCTCTCATACCTGTTGAAATTACCTCTTTATTTTTAATTAGGTCTTTTATCATCTCTATATATTTAGTATATCCTACAATTATTTCACTATTTTCTATTACCTTTACAGCACGTAAAGTCATATTTTCATATCCACCTGGTCCAATTCCTACTACATAAAGTTTACCCATTTTACACACATCCTTTATCCAGTGCACAATTCACAGTGCACAATTCACAATTTTTAAATCAACATTTGTTTTTACCTGATGGCTACCTACTGTAACACTCCCACTTCTATCAAAGTGGGAGATAACAGTAGCTACGCCCCTAGATAATTCATCTAAACTTAGTGGGAGAAACAAAACTCTAAAGAGAAAGCGACTATCATCAAATCAAAGATTTGAGATATCTGCTTTTCCCACTAAGTAAGATTCATTGATGTACTTCACCTATACACAAGGTCATTCCATTTGCCTTTATTTTATCCGTAATTAAAGATGCTCCCGTAAGTTCTGTGCAAGGTTCACACACTGCCCTTACACCTATAGTTTTTTCAACAAAGTCACTGCCTTTATAGTTGTGATGTACCTTCTTTATATCTTCTATAGAATATATTTTTAAATCACATTTGAAATATTCTGCAAGTTTTAATATGGCCTCTTCCTTTGCCTTTATTTCCACAGTAGAAATATACCTTACAGCCCTTTCATCTATATTGTAATCTAAAAGCAGCTTTTTAACTGTTTCTATCATCTGCTTCGAATCAAAATTTTTCCTGCAGCCAACTCCCAGCACAATATTTTTTCTTATAAGTTTTAGTGTTTTTATATTTTTAAGATTTTCCTCACCAAAGTCTTTACACTTATTTGTAACACACAAAAGTCCTTGTATATTATCTAAATTGCTGCTGTAACCTTTGGGAACATCCAATAATTTATCCTCATCTATAAATCCTACTTTTTTACCTTCCACCAAAAGGGCAGCTATGTATTTAGCATCTTTTAAATCATTTATAATAAGTCCATTTTCTTTTGCAAAGACATCCGGTGCTTTTACCCCAATATTATCTGTAGCTGTAGTTATTACAGGAACAGCTTTAAGGATACTTGCCAATTTGCATGTAAGCTCATTTGCCCCACCTAAATGGCCGCTTAAAAGACTGATTACGAATTTACAAGAACTGTCTATGACAACTACTGCAGGATCCTTATCTTTTGATTCTATAAAGCTTGATATAGCTCTTACTGCTATACCTGTAGAACTTATAAATACAACTGCCCTGTAATTTGACATGGCATTTTCCGCTGCATCTTTAAGTTTAAAACCTTCCATATTGTTTTTAGAATAAAGATCTATAGGAAAATACTTTTTTATCTTTTCACTTATTTTATCTCCTGCAGTTGTAACGCTAATTACTGCTATTTTCATTTTTTGCCTTTCTGAACATATGGGTAAAATTTTCATCGTACAAAAGGCTCTTATCGTATTTGCAATTGATGAAATCTCCTACAAGTATCTGTGCTGTCTTTGTTATATTTTCCTTCTTTACTTTTTCTACAATATCATCTAAAGTTCCTATAACACACTTTTCATCTTCCCAGGTAGCTTTTTGAATAACTGCTATAGGTACATTCCTGCCATAGCCTTTCTTCAATTTTTCTACTACCTTGTCTATCATACTTACAGACAAAAACAGTGCCATGGAAGCTCCTACAGAAGCTAATTTTTCCAAATTTTCTTTTTCTGGTACGGGAGTTCTTCCCTCTACTCTTGTGAGAATTATAGTTTGGCTTATACTTGGCAGGGTAAATTCTCTGTTTATAGCAGCTGCTGCAGCCGTAAAGGAACTTACTCCCGGAACAACTTCATACTCTATTCCAAGCTTGTCTAGTTCATCCATCTGCTCTCTTATAGCCCCATATATGGTTGGATCTCCTGTATGCAGTCTAACTATTCTCTTTCCTTCTCCATGATATTTTTTTATAACATCGATAACTTCATTTAAAGTCATGGAAGCAGAATTATATATTTTTACTCCAACTTTACAGTATTCCAAATGATCTTTGCTTACGAGTGAACCTGCATATATAACCACATCTGCAGTTTTTAGTATATCTCTTCCCTTAACTGTTATTAAATCAGCATTTCCTGGTCCTGCTCCTATAAAGTAAACTTTATTTGTCATGTTCTTCCTCCTTTAATCTCTTTGGGCTATTATAAGAGACATATAATCTCTGCTTTTCAGTATATCTTCTCTATTTTTAAGTATTTCCTGTCCTTCTCTATAAGCTCTCTTTACACATACGTACTTGAATCCTTTTTCTTCTAATACATTTAACACATTTTCTTCTTTTCTATATACTTTCATTATTACTACAAACTTCTCATCTGTTATCTTATCTACCTGAGACGCAGGAAGAATCAAAACCCTTTCATCTCCTATAACAATACTCTGTCCTGCCAGACTTGCAGCAGCACAAAAAGATGTTATTCCAGGTACAGTTTCTGTTTTATACCCCTTGTTTTTAATGTGATCTAAAAGATATATATAGGTGCTGTATACAAAAGGGTCACCTATAGTCAAAAATGCCACATTTTTACCTTCATTTAATCTTTCCTCTATAGTCTTAAAAGCTTCAAATATCTTTCCTTCCTGCTCTTTTCCACCCATTGGAAAGTGTTTTATTATAACTTCTTTACTTTCATCTACAAAATTTTTAGCTGTATCAAAAGCTATGCTTCTATCTCCATCTTTTGCTGAAGGTGCAACTATTACCTCACATTTTTTTATTATATTTACAGCTTTTAGCGTAAGTAGTTCTTCATCTCCAGGTCCAACTCCTATACCATAAAGAGTACCCATATTTAAGGTAGCTTCTTCCATAAGTTTTCACATCCTCACTGCATAATAAAATCAATTTAATTTAACTTCTCTGCACTTACTATAAATATACTGTTATTAGAAGTCATCATATAGCTATTTGCTCTGGTCTTGTTTATTGATACTTGTATACATTCTACTTGACATTTCATACCTTTTAGAGTATCAAGGGCTTTATACAAATTATTTAAAGTTATAAAATTAAGCACCATTTTCCCATTTTTCTTCAGCTTTGCACCATATCTTTTTATTATTTCCTCTATATTTCCTCCGCTGCCGCCTATAAATACAGCATCAAAATAAGGTTCTATGCTTTCCTCTACCTCAAGTGCTTCTCCTTTTACAACTGTTAAATTGTTTACATTGAATTTCTCTATATTTTTTTCAATTACAGAAAGCGCTTCTTCATTTTTTTCAACCGCAACTACCTGTCCCTTAGAACATATCTTAGCCATTTGTACACTTACAGAACCTGTTCCAGCACCTACATCCAGCACTCTAAAATCTGGCTCAATTCCAAGTTTTGCAATGCTGAGTATTCTAATTTCCTCTTTCGTCATGGGACAGTTTCCTCTTATAAATTCATCATCTTTTATATATCTCATAAAAATTTCTCCCACTTTTATAGAGTTTTATTTTCAATTACAACTACACAAAGACCTCCAAAGTCTTTATTTTTTAGCTCTGCAGCACTTCCTGAAGTGATTTTCTCATCCTCGTAAGAAAGATTTTCTCCTACATACACTACTGCATCTACAGCATTTTCTTCCAGAATTCTGCACAGATAATCCGGCGAATGCTTTTTGTCCGTAAACCATATAGAAATATGATTTTCCTTTACTATTCCTAAAAAATCTTCCTCTCTGCCGTGGAGACTTCCTAAAAAAGCTCCCTGCCAGCTAAGTTTTACTTTTGCCATCATATATTGAAAAGAGCTTATACCTGGAATGACTTCTATATTTCCCTCATAATTCTTTTTTAAATACTCTGTTATACCATAGTAAAGTGGATCTCCAGAAGCTGTAACAGATACAACTTGATACTTTCCAGACTGCAAAATATCAAGTATATCCTTTAACTTTTTTACCTTTATTTTATTACCATCTACAAAATCCAAACTATCTATTGCTCTTTCAAAACCCAATATAGCCTGCGACTGTTTCATTACAGCTACAGCCTTTGGAAGTATGTAATCTTTATTTCCAGGTCCTATGCCTACTATAAAAACCTTTGTATTCATAACCACACCTACTATTAAAATTTTACTTAGAAAGACTACTGTAGAGCACTCCTCTTTTCATTGAATACATTATAACATCTGCTTCGATTGAATTATAGGTGTACTGTTCTATTCTATTTTTTACCTTAACACCTATATTTTCATAAAGCTTGTCATATCCATCTCCTAGAAGTTCTACAGCTCCTTCTGTAGTTTTTTCATTATACACTTTTTTTACAAGTTGCAAGTTTTCTCCCATTAAAGCAAGCTCCAGTGCCATGGTCTCAAGTCTTACATCTGATACCCTGCTGTGGGTGTTAAAACATCCTGAAGCAATTTTGCTCATCTTACCTATATGTCCAATTACAAGTACTTTCTTTATATTCTTGTTCATGCAGCATCCCAGTGCAAATCCAACATAGTTAGACATTATAACCATCTTGTTTTTATCCAGCTTCAAACTAGCTGCCATATTTTCTCCCATATTTCCAAAGAGAAGTATAAGATCTTTGCACCCTTTTGCTACTTTTTGATTTATCTCAAGTTCCACAGACTGTGTAAGTGCTTCCTCAGACATTGGCATTACAATTCCACTTGTTCCAAGTATAGAAATTCCTCCTACTATATTGAGCCTTGGGTTAAATGTCTTCTTTGCTATTTTTTCACCTTCAGGTACAAATATAGTTATTTCTATACCTAAATTTTCAGGAAGTACTTCTTTTACTTCTTTTTCAATCATCTTTCTAGGCACAGGGTTTATAGCAGCTTCACCTTTTTTCACATATAGTCCTTCACCTTTAACTATTCCAACTCCTATGCCGCCTTTTAATCTATATCCTTTAGATATTTTCTTTGCTCTTGCCCATATCTCTATGCCATTTGTTATGTCTATGTCGTCTCCTCCATCTTTTAAAACACAGCACTCTACAAAATCTTTTCCATGCTTTACTTTTTCAATAGGTATCAAAAGTTCAATACCTTTTGGAGTGTCTATTTTCACTTCTTTTAAGTCACCTTTAAAATACAGCATAGTGCAAGCTGCTTTTGCAGCCGCTGCGGCACAAGAACCTGTAGTATATCCACATCTAAGTCTTTTTCCATCACAATTTACATACATGTCAAGCACAATATCACCACCTAAAAGTGCTAAATTATCTAGTTATCATATACATAAGTGCATTCACTATAGCAGCTGCTATGTTGCTGCCGCCTTTTCTTCCCCTTATAGTTATCATAGGTACATCAAGCTTTTCTATTTCCTCTTTAGAATCTGCAGCTCCTACAAATCCTACTGGTGCTCCTACTATAAATTTAGGTTTTGCCTTTCCGGATAAAGTAAGCTCCTTTAATTTATAAAGTGCTGTAGGGGCATTCCCAAATACGAAAAACTCCACCCCTTCTTCTACAGCTTTTTCTACAGCTGCCATAGAACGAGTTATACTTTTTTCCTTAGCGATATCTGCTATTTCACTTCTACTTACAAAACATTCTACTTTGCAGTTAAGCTTTGCAAGTGCTTTTTTATTTATTCCTGCTGCAGCCATATTTGTATCTGTATATATGGTCACACCTTTTTTTAAAAGTTCAAGAGCACTATCTACAGATCCTTCTCTTATATAAAGTATATCTTTATATTGAAAATCTCCTGTAGTATGTATTACCCTTTTTACTATAGAAAGTTCTCTTTCGGGAAAATTACATTCTCCCATTTCTTCTCCTATTATTTCAAAACTTCTTTTTTCTATTCCCATAGGTGATTTTATATAATCCATAATAATCTATTCTCCATTTCCTTATATGAAGTTAAAAACTACTTTTCCCTTATATCTATAAATTTTTCTGAGTTTTTTACATCAGCTTCTTCAAAGGTTGCCATATTGTCCATAGTATAAAGTGCAGCCTCTATTACTGAAAACTCTAAAGGACATCCTGAACCTTCTCCAAGTCTCATATCTAAATTTAACATAGGCTTTAATCCCAGTTCTCTCATTACATAGCTTATAGCTGGTTCTGCAGAAAGATGGGAAGGAAATAAATAATCTCCTACCTTTTTATTTAATTTAAAAGCACATAAGGCAGCTGCCGAAGATATAAATCCGTCAATTACAATAGGTACTCTATTTTTAGCTGCTCCTAAAAAACATCCGCACATTCCTGCTATATCAAACCCACCTACTTTTGACAATACATCAATAACATCTTTTGGATCTGGTTTATTTATATCAAGAGCAGTTTGTACAGCTTTCTTTTTGCTTTTAAGCTGTTCATCTGTTATTCCAGAACCCTTTCCAACTGTAAGGTCTACTGGTAAACCTGTAATTGCACTTAAAATTGCAGAACTAGTAGCAGTATTACCTACACCCATCTCTCCTGTTCCAAAAAGGTCATATCCTTTTTTTACAAGATCATCTACTGACTCTATACCTGCTTCAATGGCCTTTATACATTCTTCTCTAGTCATGGCTGGTCCTTTAGCCATGTTTTTTGTACCATAGGCCACTTTTTTATTTATTATCTTAGGGTCGTTAAAGTCATAATCCACTCCTACATCTACTACAGTTATGTCAGACTTGGCAAAATCTGAAAGCACACAAACTCCCGTTATACCTCTTGCAAAATTTTTAGTAACTGTTACTGTAAGATCTTTAGGACAGTTACTTACACCTTCTTCTACTACTCCATTGTCAGAACACATGATGACTACATTTTTTTTATGTATTTTATTATGTATTTTTCCTGTAATTCCTGCCATTTTAGCAGCTATTTCTTCAAGTTTTCCAAGGCTTCCTATAGGTTTTGTCAAGCTGTCCAATCTTTTCCATGCCTTTTTTACAGCCTCTTCATCTTTTCCATCTATGCACTTTAAAGTTTCTTCAAATAAACTCATAATACATACCCCCCAAATTTACTTTTAAAATTATTAAATTGACTCTTTACTATATAAGACACTAAAAACACAAAAATAGTAACGCGTTTTTTAAAACTTTTTTATTTTTATTTTTTTGATGCCCCTGAAATCTTTTGTAACATATCTAAGTTTCCGAAAAAATGGACATGGGCATAAGCTCCTAAAGTATTGTTTTTAACATAGCCGCAGTTCCATTTTTTTATTTTTCCATCGTAAGTATCTTTAGTCATGTTATAAATTTTTTCTTCTTCCGAATCGATATAGGATTTATGAAATTCATGACAATTTACTTTAAGTCCTAAAGGTAAAATGTTATTTTTCTTAGCCACTTCTATCTCTGCATATCCAAAGTTTTGTAATCTTGAAGTCATGTGGGCCTTTCCTTTAAAAAATCCAACTGTATCAAAAACAGCACTTTTATCTACATTTTCCATACCCTCTGTCAAATACATAAGTCCGCCGCATTCGGCATAGCACCTAAGTCCCGCTTTTAATTCTGTTTTTATACTTTCCATCATAGATCTATTGCTGCTAAGCTCTTCTATAAAAACTTCAGGATATCCGCCTCCTATATACAAAAAATCTATATTGGAAGGTAATTTTTTATCTTTAAGAGGACTAAAAAATATAGTTTGTCCCAGCTCCTCTAAAAGTTCTATATTTTCCTTGTAATAAAAGCTAAAGGCTTTATCGTAAGCTACTGCCGTTCTTATCTTCCTATTTTCAATATGGTAGTCATCCTTAAAGTTCTTGTTTTCCTTAAAGCATCTTAGCAGCATTTCAACATCCACATTTTTTAAAATTAGTTCACTGCATAGGTCTATTTTTTCATTTAAGTCACCTACTTCACTACTTTGGACAAGTCCTAAATGTC
>DAIMMR010000689.1:0-1592 GCA_036720575.1 Clostridium sp. | reverse complement strand
CTGTAATTATTTATGTAATCATAGAAGTGTTTGCAAGAGAGATTAAATTAAAAGGAGTAATAATGATTGGACAAAACAAATTTAATTTAGATGGTGAGTATGGTATTGGTTACACGTCTAAGGGTGAAGAATTTTATTTTGATTTAGAAGATTACGATAAAATTAAAGATTATACTTGGTATATAACACGTAAAGGTTATGTGTCAACAACTGATAAAATAACACATAAAAAATTTTTTATGCATAATTTAGTTATGAATACGCCACCACAAAATTTAGATCATGAGAATAGAAAGCGAAATGATAATAGAAAATTTAATTTAAGGTTTACTACTTTTAGTCAAAATGCAAGTAATATTACAAGAAGAAAAGATAACACGAGTGGAGTTACAGGGGTAACTTTTCATCAGAATAAATGGCAAGCTAGAATTCAAGTAAACGAAAAGAGAATTTCATTGGGATGTTATGATAATAAAGATGATGCAATAAAAGCAAGACTATTAGGCGAAATTAAATATTTTGGTGAATTTGCACCACAGAAACATTTATTTGAAAAGTATAATATAGAAGATTAAGTTAAAAAGGATGTGATTGAATGGATAAAAGATATAATAATTATCATCGCCATAGCCACTACTCAAATTTAAGAACATTAGATTGTATTTCAAAACCAATTGATTACATAAATAGAGCTAAAGAGTTAGGACATACAACGTATTTTACAACTGAACATGGATGGCAAGGAAATATATTTGAAGCATTAACTTTATGCCAAGAAAATAATCTAAAATGTATATATGGTGTTGAAGCATATTATGTCGATGATAGATTTAATAAAGAAGATAGACGAAATTATCATATCATTTTAATAGCTTTAACTAATAATGCAAGAAAAGAAATTAATAGTATTATTTCTAAGGCGAATACAGAAGGGTTTTATTATAAGCCGAGAATTGACCGAGAATTGCTTTTAACATTAACGCCAAACGAGACTATTATAACAACAGCTTGCGTTGCAGGAAGGCTATTTAAAGACGGATATGAAGAAGAATTTTTAAAACCTATACATAATCACTTTAAAGATAATTTATATTTAGAAGTTCAATCACATACTCATCCTTCACAAATTAATTATAATAAGTTAATAGTGGCATTATCAAAAAAATATGATATTAAAATGATTCATGCTAATGATAGTCATTATATTAAACCTGAAGATTCTAAATATAGAGATTTATTTTTAAAAGCAAAAGGAATAGTTTATGAAGAAGAAGATGGATTTATTCTTGATTATCCAAGTTATGACGAAATTGTTGAAAGATATAGAAAACAAAGAGTATTAAACGAGAGTCAAATACAAGAGGTTTTGCAAAATACTCTTATATTCGATAAAGCTGAAGATATAGATATCGACAAAGAATTTAAAATTCCTAAAATAGTAGATGGTGATAGTAATGAAATTTTAAAAGATATATTAGATAGAGCATGGCAAAAAGAAAAAGTTAATATAAACCCTGAAAAACATAAGATTTATGAGCAAGCAATTGAAGATGAATTTAATACTATAAAAGAATGTGGTATGGCAGATTATT
>DAIMMR010000688.1:0-1598 GCA_036720575.1 Clostridium sp. | reverse complement strand
AATTCTTTTCTTATCTTGCCTTGTTTCATCATTTGTCCAAATATTCAACCCTTTTATTTTGATTTTACGGCGTTATTTGCAGGGCGTTATTTGCAGGTTAGTACCCATGATATTGCTGTCGTTTGTGTCCCTTTTGTTATTTGATAGACTAAGCCAGGGGGTGAATCCAAATCCCCCCCCTTCCTCCCTTTTTCGGAACGAAAAAACAATTCAAAATTCATCATTCATAATTCTTTTCTTATCTTGCTCTATTTTCAGCATTTGTCCAAATATTCAACCCGCTTTTTTTGTTTTTACGGCGTTATTTGCAGACCTATTACCACCATCATCAAGTAGTATTTTAAATCCATAAGGAATACTTTTAATTTGTTCTAAAATAAAACTTGGACAATTTCCATCCACATACTCTTGCCTTATTAAAACAAAAGACTCATCATAATAGACTTTTGAAACGACATCATTACCTGTAATTTTAATAAATTCATATACCTGAATATTTTTATCGCAATCGGTTTGAATATTCTTTATACCTTTATAACAATGAATAGTTTGAGCTATATTATTATATAATGCATCTGGATGATTCCATTCTATACAAGTATCGACTTTGGTAGATAAATAAAGTGTTTTTTCTTGCTTATTTTCATCTGCAAAAACAAATACTTCTTTATTATTTATTTGCCAAATATCTATTGTTTTCTGTTCAATTTTATTTGTATATAAACTATACCTATATTGTATGTTTTTCCTTATTCCATCTGCTTCATCAATTATTAAAGATGCTAAAAAAGTATACGGAATACTATCATTATCCATTCTAATAGAATAATATTTCCATTCTTCTGTATGCTTTTTGCATGAAATTAAATATAACAACAAAATAATACTAATTATCAAACTATTTTTTATATGTCGCATCATGAGAAGTTTTAGCTTTTTGTACATTTTGTGGATTCATTATTGTCATTAATTGAGAAACATAAGTATTAAATTTTGAATATTTTGAATTTCCATTTATATATGCGTTATGATCAATAGCTCCTTGAGTTTGTACATTTTTATAATCTGCTGCAACAATTTTAAGATATGCTGATATGTCTTTTGACTTATATGCATTTATTAATTTATCATCTATTTGATCTGTATGAATAAATGCTTCATGACCAATTGTAAGACTATAATCTGCTTCTCCATTTGGCCTTTGAAGATAAGCTGTGTTCAACATTATATCAAGATTCATATTTTCTTTACCTCTTCTATAGCTGGCAGTTCCTCTACTTGCTCCATAAGTATCAAATTCGCAAAAATTAAGATTTTGATCAGCATACTTTCCATCAGACTTAAATTCAACGCTTCCTATTTTTTGACCTGCTTCTGCATACTGTGATAAAAATGCATATCCTACTTTAGTTTTAGCAAAATTTTCAAGTAGTTTTGCTGTTTTTGAATTCATATGACCTGGCTTCCATGTTCCACCTTGAT
The DNA here is from genome assembly GCA_036720575.1 of Clostridium sp. Taxonomy (GTDB): domain Bacteria; phylum Bacillota; class Clostridia; order Clostridiales; family Clostridiaceae; genus Clostridium_B. The sequence goes on along the minus strand of DAIMMR010000688.1, from coordinate 116 downwards.
TTCCATCTCCTACAAAATGAAATACATTTATTTTTTCTCCCGTCGGATCGACAAACTTCAAAGGATTATTCTTACAATAGGTATACGGGCTAATAGAAGGGTATTTCTCAAACATC
>DAIMMR010000687.1:0-1601 GCA_036720575.1 Clostridium sp. | reverse complement strand
ACACTATTATATCTTATTATTTTACTCTTTACTTTTGGTGCTTGTCATGTTAATGTTTGGGAACTGTGGACACGTTCGGAGGCATAGAACCCTTTGTATTAGAAACAAAGAGTTTTAATGTTTGGTTTACTGTATTGTATCCATCAACATCTACATAAAACAATCTGCTATATCATCAATAACATTTCAGCCCTATTATTTCAATAACATATCTGCCGTGTATTTCTACGCCTGGACATCCTGCCTAATATTTTTGTTAACCCTGTAGGGAGTGTCCTGGATTTCTCCAGCAGTTTTTTAAAGTGTTATTCCTTCTAACCATAATCACATATACCAAAAAAGGGTATAGTAAATAAACCTTGCAAATTCCTATTTTTTGAAATATAATAATGATACTGTGATTTTATATTTCGTTGATAGGTTTTTGCAACGAATATTATGCATATTAAGTTGTAGCCATTCTTTTTATAGGGTGGTTATTTCTTTATAATCAATCTCTCAATTTCATAAATTTTTTATTGTTTGATTGTAATTTTTCTAATGGATTGTAAATATTAAAATCTTGTTGTAGATCATCCGTAAACATATCTACATAATTTTTTACCATATTTATGGAAGAATGGCCTAACATTTTTTGTAACTTGAAAATATCTCCACCATTCACTATCCAATTTTTAGCAAAGGTATGTCTAAATCTATGAACACCTGTCCTCATTACTCCACATTTTTATTATATTTGGCAATATTGTGTGAAAGTATATCTACTTTTAGATACCCACCATAAGCATTTATAAATACATAATCTTCTGGCTTTCCTTCCCTATATTGCAAATATTCAATAAGTACTTTTTTAAAGTATTGGACATAGGAACGATTTGTTGTTTTCTATTTTTAGTCCATAAATATGTTATAAGTTGATTATCAAAATCTAGATCTTTTATTCTTAAATTTGCAAGTGTTCTTACTCTGCAACCAGTAGCCATAAAGAAATTAATGCACACCCAATTTCTTTATTCTAGGAAAGTACAATTTTTTATGTTTGGCTTTTTTAATAATAGTTGTAATTCTGCATCTGTATAGGTTTCTATTACTTTTTTATCTACTTTTAAAGAATGGATTTTAAAATTTTCCATATAATCAAGTTTCATAAAATAATAAAGAATTGCTCTGAGTGTGATTACCGCAGTGTTAATACTCGTCTGATTTTCTTTAGTATTTGTTTTTAAAAATAAAATGAATTGTTCAATGGTTTTGGGAGTGATAATTCTGATTTTTGTTGATGGTTTAAAAAATTTATACACAACATGACGCATTATAGTTTTATAATGTTTAATTGTAGTTTCTCTTAGATTTTTTGCTCTACAATATAAAATAAATTCTTCAAAACCTTTTTGAAATGTTTTATCTTGTTTAATTTTTGCTAATTCAATTCTTTCTCTTCTCATAAAAAAATCACTCACCTATTTACCGTATTTTTCATAGTAAACAAGTGAGTGATTTTCACATTCCAATATTATGAAATACTTGTAAACCCTCTATATATAACGACTGGTGCTCCTAACAGGAGTCGAACCTGCGACCTCTTGATTACGAATCAATTG
>DAIMMR010000686.1:0-1602 GCA_036720575.1 Clostridium sp. | reverse complement strand
ATAAAAAAATAGTATCAGAATTTTTACTAAAATTCTGATACTATTGTTCTATTTTTACTAAGTACTCTATTTCTTAGGGGCTAAAATCATAAACATATTATTCCCTTCCAATTTAGGTGCTCTTTCCACTACTGAGTTTTCATCTAATTTACTTAAAAATGTGTTGAAAACTTTCCTACCTAAACTTGTATAATTATTTTGTCTCCCCCTAAACCTTATAGAAACCTTCACTTTATTTCCTTTGGCCAAAAATTTTCTCGCATTATTTGCCTTGATTTCTATATCATTTTCCTCGATAGTAGCACTTAATCTAACTTCCTTTAATTCTACAATTTTTTGATTCTTTTTAGCTTGTTTTGCTTTTTTAGATTGCTCATAAAGAAATTTGCTGTAATTCATTATCTTACATACAGGCGGTTTAGCCTGCGGCGAAACTGCTACTAAATCCATACCTTTCTCTCTTGCCATATTTAATGCATCTCTGGTATTTACAATTTCGCTTTCTTTTTCTCCTACCAATCTAATCTTGTCTGCCCTAATTTCTTCATTTAAGTTATTTTTTTTATTAATAGTATACACCTCCACAAATTAAAGTTTACCTATTTACTATTATATATAAGCATTCAATCTTGTGCAACTACAAAATATGGTTATTCATCTCATTTTCTCAATATTTTTCAATTGTACTAATAAATATGCTTCTATTTTTCCCAATCTATATATTTTCTATTACTGCTTTAATCAGTCTTGTAAATTTTTCACTGGCATAGAGAGAATTTTTTATAACTTCTTCATGGTTTAGGGCATGTTTCAATATTCCTGCTGCCATATTAGTTATGCAGGATATTCCAATAGTTCTCATACCACTGTGATTTGCCACAATTACTTCAGGAACTGTAGACATTCCCACTGCATCCCCTCCTAATACACTTAACATCTTTATTTCCGCTGGCGTTTCATAGCTTGGCCCACTCATGTAAGCATATACTCCTTCTTTAATGGATATGTTCAACTCGCCTGCCACCTTTTTTACCATTTCTCTAAGATGACTATCATATGCCTCAGACATATCTGGAAATCTAGGTCCAAACTTTTCTAAATTCTGTCCTATTAGAGGATTTTGTCCTGATAGATTTAGGTGATCCCTTATAAGCATCAGATCTCCACTTTTATAACTTTTATTTATTCCCCCTGCAGCATTAGTTACTATTAGATTTTGAATTCCTAACATTTTCATAACTCTAATAGGGAAAGTCACTTCTTTCATTGAATATCCTTCATAATAATGAAATCTGCCCTGCATTGCAGCTACTGCCTTACCTTGAAGTTTTCCTATAACAAGACAGCTTTTATGACCTTCCACTGTAGAAATGGGAAAATTTGGTATTTCACTATAAGGATATATTTTTTTGTCTTCAATTTCATCTGCAATATGTCCAAGACCCGATCCAAGTATAAGTGCTATCTCTGGTTTTACCTTTATTCCAGAGCTTATATAACTTGCAGCTTCCTCTATATTTGAGTTTAAATCCGTAATATTTTCTTTAAACATTAAATGCATTTCACTTCCTCTCTGCTAAATTTTATTATAACACAAAATTT
>DAIMMR010000089.1:10389-11784 GCA_036720575.1 Clostridium sp. | reverse complement strand
CACTGTCCTGAAACCAGTATTGAACTACTAATTTATCAAGTACCTTTTCTATACTCAAATAAGGAATGCATATGTTTATAAAAGTACTGCTATTTCCCATCTCTACTGAAAAAGTTATAAGCGCAACAGGGTCATTAGGTGCAAGTGTCTGATTTAGTGCAGGATTTGTCTCAATTCCTTCTACTTCTGTTTCTATAGGCAGTACATCTTCCCAAGCTAATTTCAGATTTGATATAAGCCCTGTATTTACAACTTTTATAATATTTTTATCTATGTCAGTAAATTCCTTAACTTTGTATTTTCCCCTACCACTTCCCCCTAAGAGTAAGTCTATAATTTGAAATACAAATTGAGGATTAACTTCAAACAAGACAGATCCGCTTAAAGGCGGCATCTTAAATATAGTTAAAACAGTAGGATTAGGTACAGAATGGATAAACTCCTCATAAGTTATTTGCTGAACAGATTCCACTTTTACTTTTACATTAGCTCTAACCTGCGCAGTTAAATAATTTGAAATTATTCTGGCATAATTCTCATGAATAAGTTCAAGAGTCCTTATATGATCTTTAGAAAACTTCTGGGGACTTCTAAAATCATAAGGTTTTACTTTCTGCTTTTCCTCTTCTTTAGGTACTTCATCTGGAGTAAGTTCTCCAGCAGATAAGGCAGCTAAAAGGTCATCTATTTCATTCTGTGATAATACATCTGCCATTCTCTTCCCTCATTTCTTAAGAAAATTCTAATTTGAAAGAAGTTTGTCTATATCAATTAAAGTAACTATACTGTCTTTAAAATTTATTATTCCCTGTATATAGACTTTTTTTCCTTCATCATTTATCTTTTCAATAGCATTTTCTTCTACATCTAAAACTTCATCTACCTGATCTACTGTTATTCCCACTAATTCATCTTCCATTTCCAGTATAAGTATACTGTTTTCGCTTATCTCAGCTCTGGGAATATCCATCAAGAGATTTATATCCAGGAGAGATATTACATTTCCCCTTAAATTTATAAGTCCCTTTATGTAAGCTGGCGCCTGTGGGACTTTTGTTATTTCCATAGAATTATTTATACTTTGAACTTTAGCTGTTTCTACAGCAAATTGTTCGTTATTTAATCTAAATATAACAACTTGCATATTTACACCTCCATATGCATAGGTACACAAACTATGTAACAAGTATCTTTGCATAAAATTTCAGATCTTAATTTTCTGCTTACCAGATGAAATCAGAAATTAAATATATGGAGTATACTGTGGAGCTGTTTAAGGTTTGAAATAAATTTAACTCTACTTGATAGTTTTCGTAATAAACCATGTTACCTTTATACCAGCCATACAATTTTAATTTCTGATTATCTGTGACAATACACAATTAACAATGCACA
>DAIMMR010000089.1:0-10289 GCA_036720575.1 Clostridium sp. | reverse complement strand
ACAATGCACAATTTTGGTAGATTTTTCTCCGCTGTGCTGCGAAAAATTTTAAATTTAAAGCTTATTGAAGCTTTGCTTCAATAGCGCTATATTTTAGATTTCCTGTGACAACAGAAAATCATCCTTAATTGTGAATTGTGCATCGTGCATTGTAAATTGATTACGCATTGTAAATTGTTCACTAGGAAGCTACTACTTTATTTATTGCCTCTAAAACTCTATCTGGTTGAAAAGGCTTTACTATAAAATCTCTAGCTCCAGCTTTTATAGCATCCATAACCATAGTCTGCTGGCCCATTGCAGAGCACATTATAATTTTTGCACCTGCATCAAATCCTTTTATTGCCTTAACAGCTTCAATACCATCCATATCCGGCATCGTTATATCCATAGTAACTACATCTGGTTTTTCCTTTTTATATAACTCCACAGCTTTTAATCCATTGTTTGCTTCCCCCACTACCTCGAATCCGTTCTTTTCTAATATATCCTTTATCATCATTCTCATAAAAGCAGCGTCATCTACAATTAATATTTTAGCCATTTTTTTCCCTCCAAATTATTTACTACTAAATATTTATCCTATTCCTAAAGCACTTAAAATTTTTTCCATTGAACCGGGCACCGGAATATAGTAAAAATGCCCACTTAACTCTGAATTATTTTGCATAAAAAGTGTTTCTATGTCAAGAACATACTCATCATACTGTCCTGATTCTATAAATGTAGTTGAAAGTATTGCCCCAAGCATATCGCAAGTAGCCGCTGGAACAGATGGTATTACATGCAGTCCAGTAAATTTTGCTATAGAGTTCATATAGGAACTAGATATTATATTGCCTATTTCGCATATAACAGAGTTACCCATATCACTTAATTCCTCTTCCTTCTGACCAGTTAACATAGAAATCAGCTCCATAGCAGTATCCTTTTTAAATATAAACAGTATATTTCCAGGTATATCGCCTAAGATCCTAACTATTACGCCTATAACTACCTCACCTTCACCAATGTTTGTAAAGATGTCGTCAAAAGGCACTATATTTATAGCAGGTACTGTCATATCAACTTTTTTATTTATAAGTTGAGATAATGCTGTAGCTGCATTCCCTGTACCTATATTCCCAACTTCTCTTAATGCATCAAGTTGAATAGGAGTAAGGTTTTTATAGTCCATTATTTTCCTCCTTATACCAGGGCAGCAACATCCAATATCAAAGTTACAAGTCCATTTCCTAATATGGTTGCTCCCATATATTCTTTTAAATTTTTCAGTGTTTTTCCAAGAGGTTTTATAACAATTTCCCTCTGTCCAAGTAAGGAATCTACCATAAGTCCTACAGTTTTTTCTCCTACCCTAACTATTACTATATAATTTTTGTTGCTGTCTGATTTTTCAACACCAAGTTTTTCATAAAGTCTTATAAGAGGTATTACATTTCCATTATATATTATAACTTCTTTATTATTAGTCACCTTCACTAAATCATCTTTATAATCTATAACTCTGTCTACATAGCTTAAAGATATCGCCATGGTTTCATTCCCTACGCCTACAAGAAGTACTTGAATTATCTGAAGCGTAAGTGGCAATCTTATTATAAAAGATGATCCCTTGTCTTTTTCACTTACAAGCTCTACTGTTCCACCAAGAGAGGATATTTTTGTCTTTACTACATCCATTCCAACTCCTCTTCCTGATATATCTGTTACCTCAGTATTGCTGCTTATTCCCTGCATAAATATGAGATTCTTTATGTCAGCTTCTGTCATTCCTTCAGTATTTATACCCATATTTTCTGCTTTTTCCCTTATCTTCTCTACAGGTATTCCACTTCCATCATCTTCAACTTTTATTACAGCTTTAGTTCCTTCCTGATAAGCAATAAGTTTTATTTTACCTACAGGATCCTTTCCCTTTGCAATTCTTTCTTCTTTAGGTTCTATACCATGATCTGCTGCATTTCTAAGCAAATGAATTAGAGGTTCTCCAATTTCATCTATTACTGTTCTGTCAAGTTCTGTATCTGCTCCTTCAATTATAAGCTCCATCTCTTTATCAAGTTCTACGGATAAATCCCTTATCATCCTAGGAAATCTGTTAAATACAGTATCAAGAGGCAGCATTCTTATCTTCATTACTAAATCCTGTAAATCTGAAGTTGTCCTTGCCACCTGTTCTAAAACTTCATTTAATTCGTTTAACTTATAGCTGCTGCTAATTTGCTCCATTCTTGTCCTATTTATAACCAATTCAGATACCATATTCATAAATTTATCTAATCTTTCCAGATCAACTCTTACAGATTGATGCATTTTTTTATGAGGTTCCTTTTTAGGAGAATTTTTACTTTTATTTTGAGCTATTGCTGCTGGTTTCGGCTTTATTGCTTCCGGGGCAGCTTTCTTTTCAGCTTTAGCTTTTATCTCTTCTTCTTTTTTAGCTGAATCTGATTCTATTCTCTTTGCTTTTTCTGCCTGGATGTCCACATCTTCCACGATAACTTCTTCCACTTCAGATATGTTCATCAAAATTTTATGGATATCTTCACCAGTATTTTTAGTTAATAAAACAAGGTATATTTCAAATTCAAAATTTTCATTTTCTATATCCTCTGTACCAGGAATAGACTTTATTATTTCTCCTACTGCTTCCAAATCCTTGAATATTAAAAATGCCCTTGCAGATTTCAAAAGAGTACTTTCACTAAGTTTAATTTTTATTTCATAAGCGTTAAATCCCTTGTCCTCAGCTTGTTTAACTACATTTATATCATATTCATTCAATTCTACCATAGAATCTTTACCTTTAGATTCTACTGCAGCATTTTGCTTATGGACATTATCTTCTTTTTCAGGCTTCTTAGCTTCACTTTCACCTTTTTGACCAGATATACTTTCCAATTCTTCAATGATACCTTGAATAGGGGTTTCTTCATCTACCCCATCTTCTATATTTTTTATCATCTGCTCAAGAGTATCCAGGCATTTGAATAAAACTGTAACTACATCTTGGTTTACTTTTAGCTGTCCATCCCTAAATTCAGATAATACATCCTCCATTTTGTGAGTAAGTTCAGCCACTTCATTAAATCCCATAGTAGCTGCCATTCCTTTTATTGTATGTGCTACTCTAAAAATTTCATTTACCTTATCTATGTTGTCTGGTTCTTGCTCAAGCTGAAGTAGTGATTCATTAAGTGTTTGCAAGTTGTCCATTGATTCCTCTAGAAACATAGACATATACTGCGACGTATCCATTTTATTCCCTCCTTATAGCTTTCTATATATAAAGGTAGAAGCCTTCTCAAAGCCATAATCTCTATAATTGTATATGCTTTCAGTGGCCCCGACAAATAGTAGTCCTCCTTTTTTAAGTGACTTGCTAAACTTTTCATATATTTTATCTTTTACATCTTGATTAAAATATATTACCACATTTCTGCATATTATTAAATCAAAGTTGCTTTCATAATTTTGCAGTATTAAATCATGTTTTTTAAATGTAATTAAATTTTTTATTATAGGACTTATAATATATTTATCGTCCTTTATCGTAAAATACTTATCTAAATATTCTTTTTTTACATTTTTTACTTCTGATAAAACATATTCTCCTTTTTTAGCTCTTTCAATTATAGTGTTATCTATATCTGTTGCAATTATGGTGTGTCTAACTCCATGGGACAATTCATCTAAATACATAGCTACTGAATAAGGTTCGGCTCCAATTGAACAAGCTGCACTCCATATTTTCAAAGGACTATTTCTAGGAAGTAGTTCTTCCTTTAATCTAACTTTTAACTCTTCAAATATATCTGGATTTCTAAAAAATTCAGATACATTTATAGTTATAAAGTCTAAAAACTTCTGTCTTTGCTCTCCATCCCTTTTTAAGAGTTCTATATATTCATCTATACTGTTAGCTCCTACTCTGGACATCAAGCTGTTTATTCTTCTATGTAACTGATTTGGTTTATATGCAGCTAAGTTTATATTGAATTCTCTCAAAACCCACTGCTTAAAATAAGCCATATCCATAAGTCTACCTCCCACCAAACTTTATTATTTTTACTATTTCATTTGCTATTTTGTCTATTGGTAAAACTAAGTCCACTTTCCCTGTGGCATAAGCTGCTTTAGGCATACCATAAATAGTACAGGTTGATTCATCTTCAGAAAGTGTAATTCCTCCATTTTCCTTTATCTCTACAGTTCCCTGTGCTCCATCTCTTCCCATACCTGTCAAAATTACACTTATAATATTTTCTCCATATACTTTTGACGCAGATATAAATAGCTTATCCACTGCAGGCCTTACTCCCCAAATGGCAGGTTCTTTGTTCAAATGTATTCTCTTATCCCTCCATACTTCCATATGAAATCCACCAGGTGCTACATAAACAGTATCCTTTTCAACATTCATACCATCCTCTGCTTCTAATACTTTTATTTTTGAATTAGAATCCAATCTGTCTGCAAAGGCCTTAGTAAATCCTGCAGGCATATGCTGTACTACAAATACTGGTACTCCCATGTTTTGAGGGAATTGTGTTATAACTGAATAAAGTGCTTTAGGTCCTCCCGTAGATGCTCCTATCACCACTGCATTTATATCTTTTTTAATTTTTCTATCTACATTTGAACTTGCAGCTTTTAATGTGGAAGCTTTTTCATTTTTTTGTATAGATAATTGTATATTTTCTTGTGTTTTATTTGTTTTAACTGTATTTGCAAAATAAGCTTCCTTTATCTTCTCTACAAGCTCAGCTTTAACTTTATTTATATCTAAAGATATTGTACCTGAGGGTTTAGGTAAAAAATCAAAAGCACCCATATCAAGACATTCCATAGTACGTTTTTTCCCTTCTTTGGAGACACTGCTTAAAACTATTACAGGTATATTGATATCATTTTTTTTCAATTCCCCTAATGCCGTTATTCCGTCCATTTTAGGCATTTCTACATCTAAAGTTATTACATCAGGCATATTATTTTTAGTAAAATTTAATGAAAGTTTTTCTAAAAGATCTTTTCCATTTCTAGCAGTTCCTAGAACTTTTATAGCTTCGTCTTCACTTATCATGTCTGAAATAATTTTTCTCATTAATGCAGAATCATCTACTACTAAAACTTTAATTTTTTCCAAAGCATTATCACTCCATTAAATTTTTAAATTTCCTTTATCCCAACTCCTACCGTCTTTATCTTAACTCCTCCATCACAGGTATCAAATATCATAGTTCTACCTTTGTTGCCTCCTAGATCTTCTGCTAATATTGAAATGGAGTACTTTTTTAATACATTTTTCACAGCTTCTCCATTTCTACTACCTATATTCATAACTACACTTTTATCTGAAAAATTAAACATAGAAGCTCCACCTGCTATTTTGGCTTTCAAATTTCTTTTATTTACCCCTAATCCTTCCAACTTTTCTATTAAAATAGGAATAGCTAGATCTGCAAATTTCATTGGATTTTTTGCATTTGTAAACTGGGTACTGTCTGGCAGCATTATATGTGCCAACCCACCTATACATTTTTCCTTATCATATAGCGCTATACCTACACAGGAACCCAAACCAATGGTTATAATTTTATCAGGAGAACTTGCAGTATTCATGTCTGCTATTCCCACTCTTATCTCTTTTATATCCATAAATATACACCTTTCAATTTTTAATTATATGAGTTCCTTTTCTTCCTCCGTAAGTATTTTATTAAGATTCAAGAATATTATTATTTTATCCTTTATTTTAATAAGTCCTTTTATATATCTTTTTGATATTTGGGATGCTATATCAGGTGCCTCTTCTATGTCTGCAGTATTTACATCAGTTACTTCAGATACAACATCAACTATTATTCCTATTTTATTTCCATCCTGTTTTGTAACTATTATCTTAGCCTCATTACTTTTCTCTGCTGAATCAAAGCCAAATTTCTTACTTAAGGATATTATAGGAAGTATATTCCCTTCATAATTTATGACTCCCTCTACAAAGTTAGGAGAATCCGGCAACTTCGTAGTCTCTTCATAACCCAAAATTCTCTCTACTTCCATAATATCTGTAGCATAGTACTCACCATTTATACTAAATATCAATACTTTTATTTCTTTGCCATCCATTTGAAATCCTCCTTAAATAATATTGTTAGCCATCCTTGTAAATCCTTATTTAAATCAATTATTACATAATTATAGCATAAATCATGCATTTTGCAGCAGGATTTTTATAAAACAAATTTGTCAACTACTATATCCCCTTCCTTCAAATATACATGTACATCTTTACTTGGGGAATCTAGAACGATTTCCTTGTTTTCAATTTTAAATACTGTATTGTGATAAGCCACATCCGCCCATATATGGCCATCTTTACTTTCTACTTGAAGTTTTGTAGAAACCCCTGCTACACTTCCTACAATCTTACACTTTATTTCATTTTCAGCTTTTAGTGTTCCCCCTCTTGCCACACTCTTTTCTTGCAAAAATTCAACAGAACCATTGGCAGCAATTTGTGACACATATTCTCCTTTTCCTTTTATTATTATATCACCAGAACTCTGTATATTGGAGTCCTGACAGTAAGATAAAACCACTTTCACAGGAAGCGCGCTTGTGTTTTTTAGTTCCTCTATTTTATCCTCAATAATTTTCATTAATTCATTTAACTCGGAACAATTTTTAATGCTTATGGGTCCCATTCCTATAAGTTTGGTTTTGATATACTTTACAATTTTATCCTCTTGATAATCATCATTTTCAACATTCAAGTCTGCAATTACATTTACGCCCAGCTTAATAAGTCCCTTGAATTTACTTTCTAATAATATTTTTATTATTTCTCCATCCTTTTTACTTTTACCAAGCAGATTATAGTCTTTTATCTCTTTTACAGCCCCAACTAACTGTTCCATATTCTTATTAAATTTACTCAGGTGTTCCACAGCTCTAATTTTCTTTACACTGTCACCACCACCACATATTTGAGAACTAACAACAGTTTGTCCTATACTTACATCACCTTTTGCATTTAAACTGGCCCTTTCTACCTCTTTGTCCACAATAAGGTCGCTGCCACATTCTACTTTCATGCCTTCTTTTACATTCCCATGTATAATTACATCACCTATAAAATTTATATTTCCAGTACTTATATCCACATCTCCATTAATCTCATGTACCTGATGAACATAATAAGTGTTACTTTTTATAGAGGGTTTACCATCTATTGATGCTTCAACAGTGTTTTCATCTTTAAGTATACATCCATTTCCAACCTTTATTTTAATTTTTTTTAGTGGTTTACATTTTAAAACCTTTCCAGTAACATCAAATCCATCTTTACCTAAAGTGCCATTATGTTTTACTGCAATTATATCACCTTTTTTTACAACATTTATGGTACCTATACTTTTAAAATCTATATTTCCCACTGTATCTTCTTTTAAAACTGCTGAGGTTTGAAACTTATTCTCTAGAAAATCATCTTCACCGTCTACAGCTTCTTTTCCACAAGCTACTACAAGTTTTTTGTCACCTTTTACAGCTTCTTTCAAATTTTCTTCCATTATACCATAAACCACTTTATTATTAGATAATTCGTTCTTAATTTCATTTATTGTATACATGGGAGGCTTTATTGATTGAATTATTTCTCCTTCAAAATTCACTTTATAGCTTTCATTTTTGTCTTTTAGCTTGTAAACGTTTTTAGCTATATATTTAACTTCAACATATGCTTTCATCCTGTCATCAGATAGATATATATTCATTTGTCTTTTTGGTTCATCTTCCTCAAAAACTACTTCTATTTTATTTTTGCTAAATATTTCACATTTATCCTTAACTTCAGTTCCATCTACAAAAATAGATATATTATGCCCCCTATGCAATACTGCAGGTTCCCCATCTTCAATAGGATCCTTTACAATTATTTTGCCATTTTCTAATTTTATGGTTCCATCCTTTTCTTTTGTTTTTACAATATCCTTCTCTATAACAGAATTTACATTATTCTGGTCTTCTCCGCCAAAAGATACTTCTATTATTACTTTTTTTCTAAAAAACAATTTGCTTTCCTTAACGACCTTATATTGTAATTTATCTTTTGGCAGATTTAGTTTACAGCTGGCAGATTCTAAGCATTCCTCTAGTGAAGTACCATGAAACAATTCTTTCATAATTATCTCCCCCCCAATTAAAAACTTCAATATCATATATAATCTATCTTAAGCCCTCTATTTTTAATCTCTATCAAAATTTTCTATGTCATCCCTTACTTCTTTATCATATGCTTTTATAATTTTAAGCAGTACTTTATTATTTGAAGAATCAAATTTAATGTTTTCCACTTTTTTTATAGGCAGTACTTTTGGTGACGTACCAGATATAAATAGTGCATCAAATTTTTCCACATATTTATAACTTACATCTTTCTCTAACACCTCAAGCCCCATTTTGCTGCAGATATCCATTATAACCTTTCTCGTAGTTCCAGGAAGCACATTTTTTAATGGTGCAGTTACAATGGTATTACCCTTTATCATAAATATGTTGGACTTACTCCCTTCTGTAATATTCCCCCTATTATCCACAAGTATAGCTTCAAACACCTTCTTTTCTTTTATCGTACTGTCTACCTTAGTTCTAAACTCATTATTTATCACTTTTGCATTTGGATTTTCTCTTTCTCCATGATAAAAGATTGTGTCTACTCCAACTTCATACTCTTCTAGAGATGGATAATTATAAGGCAAGAAATAAGCCAAAAATGTATTTTTTTCACAGAAGTTAAAAATAATCTTTATATTACCTATGGAAATTTCATTTGCCTTTATAAGTTTTAATATATTATTTTTAATGTCTTTTTCATTAAGCCATAATCTTAAATTAGTTATTCTTGCTGAGTTTTCCATACGTCTCAAATGTAACTTTAAAAAGAGTGGTTTTCCATCTATAATACGTATTACCTCATATATAGACTTTCCGTGCTTAAATTCACTTTCACTGAATTTCTTTTTATCTTTTAATTCATTATTGTATAAAAAAAACTTTCCAATACATTCACTCATGTAAATCCCCTTTTCATATATTCGTTATTATTTATAATAGAATTTAAGTAAATGTTGCCATTTAATCCTTATTATATTTTATCATTATCTACAGGCTATTTTCTACATTACAATGATTAATTTAATAATTAACTCAACTTAAAAAAAATTGCGAAGTAATATTTTTAGTTGAGAATTGAGAGTTGAGAGTGAAGGTTGATTTTTGCTATTGCAAAAAATCTTTAAACTTATATGAACCATCAATGTTTCGCTTTAGCGAAACGAGCCTTCAAAATTTAATTAAAGATTTTTTGTAGTGTAACGGAAAAAAATCCACATTAACTCTCCACTTTCCACTCTCAATTCTCAACTAATTAAATTGCTTTACAATTTTTTTATGTTATAATTCTAAACAAAGTTCCCTGCACTAGATAAAGTTTTTAATAGAAGCAAAGTATGATATTATAGTTAAAGAAAATCAATTCGTATAGCACATGCTACATGAGATATCATAGAGGAAGTGATTTATTTGGAAAGACTTGCAATATTCGACGTAGACTTTACTTTAACAAATAGTGAAACCTTAATGGAATTTTATATATTTATGGTAAAAAAGCGTCCTAGACTCATAGTATATGCACCTTTTAGCATTATATCTGCCCTTTTATTTGTACTGAAGGTTTTTAGTGCTAAAAAAGCCAAAGAGAACTTTATTTCATTTATAAATGGAATAAGTGAAAAGGATATGGAACTTTTGACAAAGGAATTTTACGAAAAAAGATTGAGTAAAATATTTTATAAAGATGCATTGTATACCTTGAAAAAATTAAAAAATAGTGGCTGCAAAATATATCTAATATCTGCTTCTGCAGAATTTTATTTAAAAGAACTCTATAAAATAGATGAAGTTGATAAAATAATAGGTACACGATTTGAAATTGTAAATGGAAAACACACTAGAAAAATCCTAGGACAAAACTGCAAAGGAGAAGAAAAAGTAGCAAGGCTTATGGAATCTTTAAAAAAAGACAACATAGAAGTTGACTTTAAAAATTCTTATATGTTCTCAGATTCACTATCTGATTTGCCCCTCTTCAAATTGGTAGGCAATTCCTATCTTATAAATTACACAAGAAAGGATAACCAGGGAATTGAGGTTTTAAGGTGGAAGTGAAGTCAATTGAAAATTGACTAAATAATAAATATCAAAGAACAAATAACAGATAATGA
>DAIMMR010000685.1:0-1606 GCA_036720575.1 Clostridium sp. | reverse complement strand
CATATTTTAATATAAACGCCACTTCATTCATCTCCTTCGCAAAAATACCGTATTATTTATTTAGCATATTATCTATATATATAGATAATTAAATCTAAATTATCAATCATCAAACTTATTAAGCATCTCATAAGCTAATTTATTTACCTCTTCAAAAGATTCAGCATCTGTAATGTTAGTTAAAGTTTCTATGAACTCTGTAGTTTGTTTTTTATAAAGGCAAACCCCTATTTTATAATTTTCTAGTTCTTTTAAACATTCCTCATACTTATTAGCCTTATCCAAAAGCCCATTAATTTTTTCTTCAAATAGATCTGGTCTTTTGGTAGATACCCCACATATCCATTCCATATTATTAGTATCTAAAATAGCCATGTTATTTTTATCAAGAACAAATCTTGGCATTTTCTTTTGTAGTCCTTCCTGTACACCTTTTATAAGACATTCTCCAATTTCCTTTCCAAGTAAGCTTTCCTTTTTCTCATAGTCCGGACATTCAATTTGGTCTCCTAGTGCTGCAGATATATCTCCTTCCCAGAATTCACTTTCAATATCACAAAAACATAAGTCTGCTCTATCATTTTTATAATAATCATAATCAGGGTTGTCTTTACAATGTTTGCAATCTACACATTTACAACTCATTTCTTCACCTTCTCGAATTCTATAACCCATACCCAAGGGTTACTTTGAAATGCATATTCCTTTTTATTAATTGTCTTATCCCATATATGAGCAAATCCAGTAACATAATTAATTTTCTGATGAACAATATCACCAATATATCTTTGTTCTCCCTCGGTCTTAGTGCCATAAGGTTGATACCATATTTGAGGAGTAGCACCCTCTGCTTTTGCTGCATCCTCTGTTATATCCTGTATTTGTTGAACTTTTACATCTGTAACTTTTAAAAATAATCGAGCTGCTTTCTTTGGCATATGGATTGAAGGATGCCACTTGCTAGAAGAAATCATTTCAGAATTATCTAGTATAGTTCCATCTGCTTTATAAACATAAATTCCATAACCGTTATTATCATGTATTCCATCATATTGAGTAGACCATGTTTCCCTTACATAGAGAATATCTCCAACTTTATATGGTGCATAGGCTATTATATCTTTATCATGTGCTATATCTTCTATTGGACCATCAAACCAAAAATCTTCACTCTCATTACCATATCTATCAACATCCGTAAGTGTATATCTTTTATATTTTTTGCCATTTTTTAAAGTTGCTTCACAATCTTTAATTGAAAGATTTTTTATAATTCTTCTAGTGCTTGTCTTTTGTCCTGCTAATATTGCCTTAACCATTTCAGTATTAAAAAGAATTGGCTTTTCAGTTGTCAAATTCATACTTTTTCACCTCTCCATTTCTTCAACATCCGGACACAAAAACGGATCTGTAATCTTAGTTCCGTCTAGTAGCTTTTTTGTTTTATTTACCGCAACTCTTTCCGTTTTAGCCTCAAAAATTCTAAGTTGTTTTTCTCCGGTTTCATCTATCCAAGTTAATCTATATCTCATCTTTTTACTCCTTCTTAAAATATTTGTTTTACGCAACAAATGAAATTATTGTTTTATCTAAATATACTCAAAAT
>DAIMMR010000684.1:0-1607 GCA_036720575.1 Clostridium sp. | reverse complement strand
TGGGCAGTCTGCGCAAACATATCCACAGGCTGCACTTCCTTAGTCATGTATCCAAGTTCCCTTAAGACTGCTAAATCCCTAGCAAGAGTTGCAGGATCACAGGACACATAAACCACAGTCCTTGGTGTCATATCTGCAATTGCCTTAAGGAGCCCAGTATCACATCCCTTTCTTGGTGGATCAACCACTACCACATCACCCTTTATTCCTTTGCTTATAAGTTCTGGTATCACTACTTCAGACTTTCCCGTTATAAACTCTACATTATTTACTCCATTCTCTTCAGCATTTATTCTTGCATTCTTTATAGCCTCGTCAATTATTTCCACACCGTATACCTTTTTTGCCTTTTGAGATAAAAATAAAGATATAGTTCCTGTACCACAATAAGCATCAAATACAACTTCATTTCCGCTTAAGCCTGCATATTCCAATGCTTTGTTGTAAAGCACTTCTGTTTGAAGAGGATTTACCTGAAAAAATGAAAGAGGGGATATATTGAATTTAAAATTACCTATAGTATCCCTTATAGTATCCTGTCCCCATAGGTTTACACATTTTTTACCTAATATCACATTCGTTTTATTATTATTTATATTATGTACTATACTCTTTATTCCAGGTACGTTCTTACACATAAGTTCTACAAGTTCTTTTTTATGAGGTAAGTTTTCAGTAAAAGTTACAATTACCAGCATAATTTCACCTGTAACAAATCCTTTTCTAGTTATTATATGTTTTATAGTACCTCTGCCTGTTTTTTCATCATAGGGCTCTACATTATACTTTTCAATCCAGTCTCTCATGAGTTTCACTATTTTATCTGAAGTTTCGTTCTGAATAAGACAGCTTTCCATATCTACTATTTCATGGCTTGCCTTTGCATAAAATCCTATATTTATTTTTTTATTACATTTGCCTACTGGCAATTGTACTTTATTTCTATATCTATAGGGATTTGTCATACCTGTGGTGTTATACAATTTTACTGAAGTATCTTCCCTATTTTTCTCTAAAACATTATCTCTAAATATTTTATCCTGTTCCTCTACTTCAAATTTTCCTATTCTCTCTAAACAATCTTTTACTCTCTTTTTTTTGAAGTCAAGCTGACCTTCATAGGACATATGCTGAAGCTGACATCCGCCGCATCTTTTATATATACTGCAGATAGGATTAGTTCTATAAGGAGATGGTTCAAGTACCTCCACCAATTTTCCAAAAGCAAAATTCTTATTTACTTTTATGACTTTTACCTTTACCTTCTCTCCCTGAATAGCTCCCTGTGTAAAAATTGTAAACCCGTCTACCTTTCCAACTCCCTCTCCCTGGTATCCCATGCCATCTATTTTAAGCACATACTCTTTATTTTTTTCTATCTTTCCATCCATGTATATTCACCTACTCAAACAAAATCTATCCTTTTAGATATTAATTTAACTTTCACCTATAAGAAATTGTGACTTAATATAAAAAAATTGTGAAACAATATTTTTAAGAGGACAGAGAACAATTGATAGAGGACAATGAAGGAGGATTTTTCTCCGCTACACTACGAAAAATCTTCAATTTAAAAGAAACTTATGTTCTTTTGTTTTTCATGGGTA
>DAIMMR010000683.1:0-1608 GCA_036720575.1 Clostridium sp. | reverse complement strand
AATTTCACTTATCCTTTTTCTATAAAAATCTGTAATTTTCATAAAATCACCTCTTAGTAACATTTTTGGTAACACTTTTTTTAGCTTTTTGTTACCTACCTTAGCCATTGATACATCTAACTTTATAAGCTTTTGGTAGCAAGGTAACATTTTTTAAAATGATATGCAGTTAACTTTTATATATGAGTGTATGTGTACCCGTGCGTGTACATATATATTTATGTTACTTTGTTACTAACACATATATATAATATATAAAGCCAGTAATACCAATGCTTTGAGTAGGTAACATTTTTAGTAACAAATAGGTAACTATCTATAAAATTAGTTACCTTTGTTGAACTTGTCCGGAAACACAACTTTCTGCTCCCCTTTTTCCCATTCATCTTCAAAGATATCCGGCGGCACCAAAGAATCAAGCCCTATTTTTTTAATTTTACCAATATCATATAAATCAAACCTTATGTTATTATTCTCCACTTTTACCTGTCTATCTGACGGCTTCAACAAATACCCCGCCATTTTAGCCTGTTTTTTAAAATCTTTCAACTCCATCAAAGATTGTTTATTGCCTATATCTTTCATATAGGAAAAGATCTGATTATACATTTCACTGGTCCTGATATACAAATTCCCATCTTTTCTCTGTACAGCTTTTTTAACATTATCTTCATAAACCCTACCATCTCCTATGATCTGGTCATACAGGCTGAGTATTTTTTCAACTTCTGAAAGCGAATCGTCCATATTATCCAGTATTTCATTTCTTATATTAGAAACAACTACACTTTCATAATTTTCAATTTTCTGTAAAACATATTGATTAAGCAGCTTATTTAATATAGCAATTCCAGTACAGATATTAACTGCTGTGTTTCTCGGCCTGTCTTTAATCCCTTTTATCATTTCAGATTCAGCGCTTCTGATATTCTTATATTCTTCAACTGGCATATTTAAGACTATTTCAATTAAGCTTCGCCCCAACTTATTTAAAATATCCTGATGATTCATGAGCCATTCCATAGCTGCAGTTTGCTCTTTTGTCCTTTGATTTTTCGATAGATAAATAATACATGATCTTTCATTAAGTGCTTTTTCGTTATTGACAAACGTTTCTTCGCCTGCCAGTATAAGCGGTCTTGTAAGTGCAAGGACTGTATTACTTTTTAGATTTCTATTACCTCTATCTACTGTGTGTCTGTCATAGCTGTTTCTTAAAATTTCACTTATCATATTTTTCTTATAATCATTCATTTTACTTGGTTTAAACTCTTCAAAGAGCAATGAATAATTTCCTTCACTTAAAGCTTTTTCCATAGCAAATGGCGTTGTTAAAGTAATTGATTTAATATCATCCTTTGGATAATTTAAGATAGCAGCGATAACATTTTCCATTACTGTACTTTTACCGCCGCCACTTTCTCCAGCCAGTAACAAGTGATGAAAACTAATATTTAACTCTATGGCCTGAGCTATGGCAAGATTATTAATTATGGTACCTACAACCGAATAGCTTATCCTCTTTGGTGCAAACTCAAATAAATATTTTTGAAGCTCTTGGAGTTCTTCCTTCTTTATAGGCTCTATGTTTATAATTTTAATAGCTGT
>DAIMMR010000088.1:0-11807 GCA_036720575.1 Clostridium sp. | reverse complement strand
TGTTATGTAAATCATTGAATTTTAATTGGTTAATTGAATATTTACCGAAGTATTAATATAATAGACTAAATTATTAATTTAAAAATTTTCAAAAACATGAAAAAGAAAATTCTATCAGGCATTTTCGCCCTTGCACTCCTTTCAACCGTAGGTTTCGGAGTTAACAAAAGTATGAACATTGATGCCGGATTGAGTGTTTTGGCGTTGAATAATGTGGAAGCGTTAGCTCAAGGGGAATCCTCTGACTGTCCAAATGGATGTTATGATAATGGCACAGGTTGTTATTGCAACGGTTGGTATCCTTCTTATAAAGAAGCCGGTAATAACATCTAATTTAATGTAATGAATGTGTGCTGCATGTTAAACGCAACACACATTCTATTAACGAATAAATGTATTAAACATTAATATTTTATATTCTATAAGTAGCAATCTATATTCTATATTTTTCGAAATGACTATTGTGATTTTAATAATTTAAGATGATGAAAAAAACAAATAAATTGTTATATATAATAATTATTACTACTTTCTTGAGTTGTGTACATAGCTCCAAGACAGAGAAATATCAACCCCACCGGAATATTGTGATCAATGTTCAGGATAAAGTAAAAGAAATAGAGATAAAAGACGTTTTAATTGGTTCTATAGCTCCTTTGTATTCGTTAGGGGAATATTTGATTATTGGAGATCCTAAATCTGACGATAAGCTTATACACATATTCAATAAACACAATTTCAGCTATATGACAAGCTTAGGCACAAGAGGACAGGGCCCCGATGAAATAACGAATATTGGTCACATAGCGATTGACGAAAACCATCATAGATTTTATGTATCTGATCATGGTAAACAAAAAATATTCAGCTATAACATTGATAGCGTCTTATTAGATCCTTTCTATAAACCGGAAGTAAAAATGACAATGGATGAAAGGCAGTTTCCGAGTACATATCAGATTATAAACGATACATTGGCTATGGGACTAATTATAGAACCTACGGGCAATTATGGATTCAATCAATCGTTGGCAAAATGGAATATGGAAACGAGAAAAATAGAACCAATGAAATATAAGCATCCCGATATCGAGAAGAAACGGGTAACGTTTGCTGCTTCCAATGAAAATGATATCTACGTGGAATGTTATTCCTATCATGATCTTATGACAATCTGTGACATGAATGGAAATTTACAATGCAATATATATGGAAAAAATTGGGATAAGCGAACGTCAAATGAAATACATCATTTCGGAGATGTTGTATTTTGTGGTGATAAGATTTTGGCTTCCTATTCAGGTGGTAATAATTTAACGAATGAATATTATCCCACTCAATTTTTTGTTTTCAATCTGAATGGGGATTATGTTGAAACGATTGATCTAGGGTATCGTATTTCCCGTTTCTGCTACGATAAACAGAATCACAGGCTTATTATGAATTTGGAAGATGTCATCCAATTTGCATATATTGATTTGGACGGCATAATAGAATTATAATTATCCCTAAGTACGATGAGTCGGTTATCACCCATATCGAAATCAGTGAGGTTCTCCCTACAGACAAAACCGGAGATAAATGGAAGATTGCCACCACATGTAACAGCAAGTATCGGTAATTTACCGACGAACATATAGCAATCGCCGAACCATGGCGAGAACTAGCGGCTATCCTCGGGTAGGAACAGATGAAAAGAAACAACGTGGAGACAACTATTTTTCAGTATTGCTTTTATACCTCATAGATCATCAACTTATTAAATTAAAAAAAATGAAAAAGAAATTTCTTACGGGTTTATTTGCCCTTGCGCTCCTTGTAACCACAGGTTTTAGAGTTAACAAAAGTATGGAAAATAATGCAAAGTTGAATAACTTGATGTTAGTTAATATGGAAGCGTTGGTTAATGGAAAGTCTTCACCTATTGCTATGCTGGAGGTCTGGGCTCATCTTCTTTTTCTTGCATATCTTGTTTGTTTATGTTAAATACTCTATAAAAAATCAATAATGATAACATTAGCTCACAAATGAAATATACAAAATTAATATTAATAGTTCAAGTTATATTTTTGATTTTTTCCTCATGCAAAAATGAGGATGAAAGAGTATTACATCAGTCGTTAAGACTGGCAGGTAACAATAGGTCAGAATTAGATAGAGTACTCAATTATTATAAGAATCACACGTTAAAGCTTAAAGCGGCCAAGTTTTTGATAGCCAATATGCCCGGCTCATTTTCACAAAATGCCGAAATTAACGAAATATGTGCTCCGTTTTATTTTGAATATGATTCTTTAGCTAAAGATTACCAATACGCAATGAATGCCGAAAGAGGCAGGAAAATAGACAGCTTATGGAGTAACTTTGTAACCAGATACCCACAAGTTCGAAATTTAACTTATCAGAGCGATTTGGAAAACATATCGGCAGAACGGCTTATTACAGAAATTGATTTGGCATTTGATTTATGGAGAAAAAATATATACACCAAAGACAGTTCATTTGAAGAGTTTTGTGAATATATTCTTCCTTATAGGAGAATGAATGGTTTGGTAATTGACAATAGCAGGGAAATTTTTCAAAAGCGTCACAAAGGTTCTTATTTTACTCAATCGGGAAAGGATATGATTAATGAAGCAGATTCTTTGCTTTACGAATACCGTCATTTTACTCACTCTCAATTTTGGGGCACGCAAATTCCTGTTTTAACTGCATCCACATTTGAGCATTTACGTCATGGATTGTGTGAACACCGCTGTTGGTATAATTCAATGCTTTTCTCATCGTTAGGAATGGCAGCAGCAGTAGACTATGTGCCTGCCTGGGGAAATAGAAACAATAATCATACATGGAATGTACTAATAAAAGACGGGAAATCGTATGCGTTTGAGGCCTTTTGGGATGTAAACAGATGGAAGTACAAACGAATTTATAATAATAAAACATTTGATTTTGATCATGGACGATTTCGATTAGCTAAAATATATAGGCATTCTTTTAAAAATTATATAGAGGGACCAATAACAGATAAAAGAGTTGATAAAAGTGATATCCCTGAACTTTTTAGGAACTTCAAAAAAAAAGATGTATCACACGAATATTTTGATACAATAAATGTAACTATACCACTTCAAAATATTCCTAAAGATACACATTACGCATATTTATGTGTATGGAATTTCCATAAATGGGAGCCTGTTCAATGGGGAAAGATTGTGAAAAACAAGGTTGTATTTGATGGTATGGGAAAAGATATAATCTATTTACCATGTTACTTTAAGAATAATTCATTAAGTTATGCAGGAGAACCTTTTCTTTTAAATAAGTCAGGAAAAATCGAGTATTTTAGTACGAACATAAAAGATAATGAAGATTTATATATTAAACACTATGCTGGAGCTCCACTTCATTATGGTAATAAATGGAATAATATAAGCATTGGTGGAACCACAATTATAGGCAGCAATAACTTGGGATTTAAGCAATCCGATACACTTTGTGTTTTTCCTGATTCGGTAGAAATATATGGTGATAAAATTACAGTGTCATCTAATAAATTTGTCAGATATGTGCGACTTTCGTTGCCTTACAGAAAATTAGCTTTTAGCGATTTATCATTTTACCAATTTGAGAATGGAAAAGATAAAAAAATAACGGGAACGAAATTTTTATCACCTCCTAAAATAACTGATAATGATGAAAGCGTATTAAATATATTTGATGAATACAAAGCAACAGGATATAAGAGTGATGTTAATAATGATTTCATTGATATTGATTTAGGAAAAGAATTTATTATTTCCAGAATAAACTTTACTCCATATTTTGAAGCAGGATTAAAATCTGATTTGGAATTTGAGTTATTTTATTGGAATAATGGATGGAAGTCTATTGGAAAACAAAAAGGATCAAATAAGCATGTTATTTTTAAAGATGTACCAAAAAATGCTCTTTTAATCCTTAAACATCCTGATATAAAAAATCGACCAGGTTCAAGACCATTTATCTATAGAGAGAATGAAGTATTGTGGTATTAGTTGTGATGATATTTTGGTGGTGTTACCTGATGAATCCAACAAAAATAGAATTGTGATTGTTATTTCTAATTTGTAAATTATGTTTATGAAACAGAATTTATTCATCTTTATTTTTATTGTCTTATATTCTTGTGGAAACAGAAATGTAAATATATATGAGTCATTTGATTCAAATGAAAAAATAACACATAAGATTGGTTATGATAACTCAAAATATTTAATGGGATTGCCTGGGAAAATGGCGGTTATAGATTCTTTGTTAACAATTATAGATTATAAAAGCGAGAATCTCTTCCATATATTCGATATTAACACGAATAATTATTTAGGAAATTATGGGAGTAAAGGATCGGGGCCAAATGAATTTCTCCATCCTTATTCGATTGATTATAATTCATCGAACTCCTTTTTGATGTATGATGCTTCAAATTTTACTCTCTACAAAGTTTATTTAGATTCTATTGCACAAGGAAAGTTATATTCTGAAGTAGATTTTCATTCTAGTACCTTTGGAGATGTATATGTCCTGCCTACTAAATTTTCCACTTATGTGAGTTTTGGATTATATAAAACTAATATGTTCAAAATTATGGATTCAAAAGATGAAAATATTGGATATTTTTGTGATTTTCCTCTTGAAGACGAAGTTGCCTCAAAAACAATAGACAACAGAAATTTAGCATTAGCTTATCAAGGAAAAATGATTTCGAATTCTAAAAACGATAAATTTGCGTATATTTCATTTTATGCAACAATAGTAGGATTTTATGATGTATACGTTGATAGAATAGAAAATAATAAATTATATGCATACGATTATCCGAATTTTTCAATAAATAATGACGGAGGATCTTTTTCAAGTCCAATTAATAAAGACGGTATATGTGCTTTTTTAGACGTATATGGTACAGAAAAGTATGTATATACTCTTTATTCAGGACAAATAATTTCTCAATCAAAGGAAGAGGCTTTTAGAGGAAAAGATGTTTTTGTATATGATTGGGAAGGTAATCCAGCTATGCATTATGTATTGGATATTCCTATAAGTTCAATAGCGATAACTAAGGATAATAAAAAAATGTTTGCAATAGCTTATAATCCTGAGCCGGAGTTGGTAATGTTTGATTTATCATTATAGGCGAAATAGCATTAAATATATTTGATGAATATAAGAGAAAGCTTTAAAAAAAACAGCTTCATATGGGCTGATTTATTAATAACACTATTTATTCTAGTAGTATTGGTGAAATATGATTATTATGCGAATCTTGCGCCAGATTCTATCTTAATAATTATTCAGTTGGGTTTATTCTGGTTCATCAGCAGGCTACTGTTTTTCTTATTTCCACCCATGTCTCATTATGCTTCGTTTTTGGTTTTAGCTGCAGGATTAGTTGAAGCAATATGGGGATTGGGGCAATTATACGGATATCTCCCTTCGAAACATGTGTTGTTCAAAACCACAGGTTCCTTTTTAAATTCAGGACCCTACGGTGGATTTATTGCCCTGATATTACCTCTGGTCTTACACTATTGGCTCTATTACAGGGAAAAAAACAAATTACTCGGATATATTTTTCTTACCATGGGCATTATTTGTTTGTTGGTTTTTCCGGCTACATTAAGTCGCACGGCATGGATAGCTGCTACAGTAGGTTGTATATTGGTTGTTGTTTTTGACACAAAAGTGGTTATCAAAATGAAAATTTCATGGAAACGCCACAGGAATACAATTATATTATGTTCAGTCATTTTTTCCCTCCTGATAATAGGTATTTCTTATGGAAGTTTCCACTTTAAAAAGGATTCCGCTAACGGACGTTTATTTATATGGAAGATAACAACTTTAGCAATACAAGAAACATCATTAAAAGGTGTTGGATTAGGAGGTTTTCCTGCTTCATACGCAAAAGCACAAATAGATTTTTTTAAAAGCGGGCAGGGAACAGAAACAGAGAAACTTGTTGCAGGAAGTCCTGAATATGCGTTTAATGAATATCTGAAAATATTACTTGAGCAAGGATTGGCAGGTGGAATTTTGTTTTTAGTGCTTACTATTTTAATTATATATATAGGAATCAAAAACAGACGAACAGGCTCAGCCGGAAGTTTTTTGACATTATCCGTTTTTGCATTCGCTTCTTATCCTTATTACCTATGGGAATTTCTTGTCGTGTGGGTATTACTCGGGACAATATGCGTTTCCACAAAATCAAATTCTTTATACGATAAATTGTCCGCAATACCAAAAAGAAAAATATTTCTTAATGGAGGATTATGCTTATGTGTTTTACTTACATTATCATTCATCAGTTTAAAACATCAACAACCATACCGCCAAGCAAACAGAGAGTGGCTAAAACTTCGCCCTCTTTACACAATAAAAGCTTATCAGAATGTAATAGAAGATTATAAACGACTTTATTCTATATTAAATTATGATCAGAAATTTGTGTTTGAATATGCAATCGCCTTAAATGCCACAAAGCAATACGAAAATGCTGATAGTGTTTTATCTCGAGGACTTCAAATAAGTTGTGACCCGATGTTTTATAATGTTAAAGGGCGTAATTACCATGAGATGGGTCAATTTGATAAAGCCGAAGATTGTTATATAAATTCAACATATTTGCTTCCGGAGAGAATTTATCCCTATTATCTTTTGACAAAGTTATACGCTGATTCAGCTAATTTTCAACCGGTAAAAATGCAGCTGGCAGCCAAAGCAGTACTAGCAAAGGAGCCCAAAGTGCACTCTATGGCAATAAATGAAATGCGTGAAGAAGTAAGAAAAATACTTAAAGAAAAGGAGGCAATGGATGATTAAAAAGAAAAAAACAATTCTTTCAATAGGGCGGGTATTTATCAATGTTTTTTACTACTCTTCTATTGCTTTAATTTGTTTCATATTATTTAGGGTATTTGTTTTTGGGTCATATAAGATACCAACAGATTCAATGGATCCGACTATCATCCCGGGTGATTATATATTAGTAAATAAAATGGCTTATGGTGCACGTTTGTTTGATTTATTTGATGCTGTTGAAGGTAAAAAAGTAAAAATAAATCGTGTTCCGGGATTTTCTCGAATTAAAAATAATGATGTGGTTGTATTTCATATCCCTCATCCTACTACTTGGAATAAAATAGAAATGAATATGTCCAAATATTTTATTAAACGATGTATCGGAATTCCCGGAGATACACTTCGCATAGAAAATGGAATATATACTATTAATTCAGATAAAACTAAAAATTACGGCAATGTTGCAGCAGGACAAATGTTGGGTTACATGACTAAAGAGTTTATTTCTGATGGAGTGTATTATACTTTTCCCGGAGACTCCACACTCAACTGGAACATTAAAGACTTTGGTCCCATGTATATTCCCGGAAAAGGGAATACTGTATCTTTAAATAGAACAAATATTCTCTTATATTGTAAAATAATAGAGTGGGAGAAAGGTTATCCCTTAATATTAAAACAGGATACTTTATGGGATAAGCAAAATGTCTTGTTGACTTATACATTTACACACGACTATTATTTTATGGGCGGAGATAAGGTGGAAAACTCGCAAGACTCCCGTTATTGGGGATTGTTACCTGATGATTTGATTGTAGGGAAAGCTTCTATAATCTGGAAATCAAAAGAGCCATTTACAAATAAAATCCGTTGGAATCGGATACTAAAAGTAATAAAATAATCTTGAAAACAGAATTGAGTCAGAATCTTAACACTTAATTCTTTGCATGTAATCTATTTTTTTTATTCATTTATATGAAAAATGTTAGAGAAGTAATAGACATTAAAAAATAAAAATAGAAAGAAAAAATCTTTATTCGAAGAAATCAGCATTCAATAATTTAAAAATTTTATTAAAATGAAGAAAAAAATTTTATCTGGTTTTTTTGCCCTCACACTTCTTGTAACTGCAGGTTACGGAGTGAACCGTAGTATGAATAATGGAGCAAATTATTCATATCTTGCCTTAAATAAAGTAGAGGCCTTAGCTCAAAGTGAGACAGGATGTATCAGCAGAACTCATGAAAACGATGGACATTGTACAAACAATGGTACAGTTTATTTTTGTGAAAATGCAGCATGGTTCGATGCAAAAGACTGTGTGAAATGAGTTTATGCAAGTTCTATAGGTTGCCTCAAAAAAGAGGCAACCTATCTGTGTAATAATGTAATAAAAAGAGAACCAAAAATCGTTCTTGGATAGATTTTCGTAGAGAAATAAATATTCTGCATATCTATTACAAAAACCTACCCGCACATTTAGCACAATAGAATTAAAAAGAGTAAACACTTCAGAATTAAATTTTAGTTAATTATTATTTATAAGAATTTCGAGTAAAATGAATAATAAAAAAAAATTGTTACTAATGAATCTATATACACTCTTATTAATATCATGCAATTACGATAATGTGAATATAAATCATCAGGCTAATTACACGAACACTTATTCTTTAATAGAATTTGGATCTATATCATATAAATTAGATTCTTTAACCTCTGATATTTCAATATCATCACAATATCTCGAAGACAAAGAATTATTTACATTTCTATCTAACAAAAATGAAATACTTTTTTATGATCATCACAATATTCTACAAAATGTGATTCCTTTATCAAGCAAAGGAATAAGTACTTACTTGATCTCAGGAGATACTATTTTTTTATTTGATTATTTAAACAATAACATAATAATGCAAAACACCTACCTGAATGAAAGGACCGAAATACCAATAAAAAAAGAAACTCCATATTATCCTGCACCACCACATGGTGCTTCAAAATTAATACATCAAAATAACAATCTAATTTTCTTTGGTAATATTTCAGGAGAATACGATAATGAGAATAAATTAAATAGAATGATCTGCGGTAAAATAAATCTAAAAAATAATGACGTTGATTATTACTTATCTTACCCTGACATATATTTTGAGTATAACTGGGGAGGTGGATTGTATAGGTGGATATATTCAACTTATAACAGTATGGATGATATGTTAATTTTTAGCTTTCCAGTTGATCATTATATCTATAAAACAAATTTAAAGTTTGAGCCATATGAAAGATTTTATGCTGGAAGTCAAAAAATAGATAAAATACCGCCGTTAAAAAAAAGAAAGAAATACATCAATCCAGAAGCAGCTACACAGTATTTCGTCGAAAATTACAGCTATTCAGATATTAAATATGACAAATATAACAATGTTTTTTATCGCATAGCCGAAATGAAAACTAAATATAAGGGAATACCTAAATGGAGTAAAGAAATTTCAGTTATAATATTAGATTGTGAACTAAAAAAAATAGGAGAAACTTATATCGGAAGATGTCATCCATGTAATAATTTCACAATGCACGTCAGTAAGAAAGGATTGCATATTCAAAAAGAAAGTACTGATGAAGACTTAATGTTATTTGCGATTTATAAATTAACGAAAAATGAAAAATAAATTCTTAATGCTATTGGCAATAGGGCTTATTGGGTTTTCCTGTAATAATAAAAATTATATAGGAAGTTTCGATATTCTATTAAGAACCGATTTCACACAAAATCAATTAAAAAAGATAGATTTTGTCATAATTATTCCTAATGAAGGCTGTAGTGGATGTATTACTTATGCTGAGGAATTTTATTCATTAAATAAAGATAAGAATAATATGATTTTTGTTTTCACTAATATTATTTCAATGAAAAATCTAAAATACAAAATAAATATAAACGCCAATACCACTCTTTTAGATACAAAAAATAGATACCTTTTTGCCTATCCAAAAGAGAAACAAATATATCCCTGTATTTTAAAAATTAAGAATGGAAAGATAGATCAAATAAAATTTCAAACTCCAACAGAAGAATCACTTAAATCAAACTTATAAATCAAATGAAAAAGATATTATTTATTCTATGTATTCTGGCATTTCTTCTTCTATCATGTTCTAAAAGCAATAAGAAGAGGAATTTGCAAATACTAAAAGTATACGAAAATATAAACAAACAGAAAAGGTCCTTTTTATTGGATCAAATGGCAGAGTATAAAGAGATTATTAAGCTTGAGACAACTGAAAGTTCGTTAATCTCTGATGTTAACATAAAATTCACCACTCTCCAATATATATGCCTATTAAATAACGATATGCTCTTTTTCTTTGACCATACTGGAAAATATGAATTTAAAATAGATTCTAGAGGAGATGGCCCGTATCAATATAATTCCATATCAAATGTTGTTTACAATTCGATTGATTCTACATTCTATATCCACGACATGTTTAAGAAAAAGATATTTGAATATCAACTTAATGGACAATATATCGGAGAGTTTACAATTGACAATATTGGAAGTATAACAAACTTAGATAATGACTTTTATGTAGTCAGTTATACGCCCTTTGCTAATAAGAGTAAGTTAGTAGGTATTTTGAATCATTCTTTCCAAATTATTAATGAATTCATAACCACAAACTTTAATAATGAAAATTATACTGATAGAGGATATATTTTAATTAATGACTTTATGCAAAATAATCATAATAAATGTATTAAACCGATATCTTCGGATACCATTTATAAAATATACCCAAATAAAGTAGTACCTTACTTCTTTATTGAAAAAGGAAATTTAGCTATCCCAGTTGAAATACTCTCTGATTTTTCTCAAAAAAATAATTTCAAAAACTATATAACCAATGATTATGGTTTAATAATTAACAACTTATATTTTATGACTTTCTATTATAATGATAAATTATATCAAGATATTTGGGATATTAAAACGAGCAAGTTATTATATAGAAATATTGCTTCCTCAGCTAATGACAAATATGGAGCTCCTATTCATTTAAAAAATGAAATAATTCATGTTTGGCCTATATTTGTAGATAGTCAGTCGGTTTATTGCAAAATTGATGAAAGAGATCAACTATTATTAAAAACGAATATAGAAGATAATGACATATTATTAAAAATCAGACTTGAGCAATAAATTTATTGGTTGTCTCTTAAAAGCCTAATACTTGGAATAAAATAGAAATGAATATGTCCAAACTGATATGGAAATCAAAAGAGCTATTTACAAATAAAATCAGTTGGAATCGGATACTAAAAGTAATAAAATAATTTTGAAAACAGAATTGAGTCAGAATCTTAACACTTTATTTGTTTTTCGTTTGAACTTTTTAGACGAAGTTTGAAATGTAAATATAATTAATTCAGAACGGATAAGCACTAAAATGCAGTCGTAATCAAATAACAACCTATGTGGTTTGGTTGTTGAAAGGATAGAGATAGCAAAAAAGATATTCACAAACAAAATTTATCTAAAATTTAAAAATGTTATATATACAAACATCAGCCCCACTTAAAAAAGTAGGTAATAAAATTTTATGTATGGGATTCGTTTCCTGTGAAACAAAGTATGAAAACGAAATCAATAGACCTGTTTGTTGTGTGTACGACATTCAAAATAAATCTATTAAGTACATCTTAATTACCCCAAACATTATTCAATCTATAATTGGGGAGGATGTTTTACCTATAGAATGCCATTATTTGGGTGAAATGGAACTTCCAATAGATGTAAACTTTTATATTGATAATAGTTTCGTGTCAAAAGAAGGATTGAATATTCAAGTACTCCCAATTAACCGGAGAAATTTATTGGCATGGTAATCAGTAGGATTAGGAGTATATTTAAATTTTTGTTTATATTTGTAACCGCCGTAACTGTTACGGGGGTAAC
>DAIMMR010000682.1:0-1609 GCA_036720575.1 Clostridium sp. | reverse complement strand
GGAGTAAATGAGCAATATCTGCCATTACATCACCTCATCTATAAAATTATACGAAACAAATAATAATTTTAAGGGAGTCCCTAAATTATATTTAATCATCGTATATTCCACTGAATAGTTAAACGAGATTGATGTAAAAGTACAAATAGATTTATGGCATTTCAGGATATATCTACTTTAAGCAGTGCATATATTCTCTTGCTCTATCTCCTTTTACTAAAAAAGGCTGTCCTTTAGAACAAAATACCGAAGTAGACGTATATTCAATATCTGCATTTTTATCATAACCTATCTTTTCAATGATTTCTTCTTCATTATGGCAAATGTCATATTCATCCAATACAAAATTAATTTTACCTCTTCCTTTTGTAAAAGATGTAAATTCCACAGCATAATTCATAAATGTAGATACTGGCCCCCTGCCTGTTATAATAACTTCACCATTTAAATTATTGGGATTTTCAAAAGAGCCTTTTAACTTTTGTATATCGGATAAAACTCTTCCCATATAATCTGCACTTACCTTAATCTTAAATCTATAATAGGGCTCTAAAAGTATGTTCTTCACACCTTCAAGTCCCTGTCTAAGTGCTCTAAAAGTTGCCTCTCTAAAATCTCCGCCACAGGTATGCTTAACATGAGATCTTCCTGTAATAAGCGTAATTTTTATATCAGTTATGGGAAAGCCTGTTAAAATACCATGATGATCCCTTTCATAAATGTGTTTGCCTATCAATTTCTGATAATTTATGTCTAAGTCATCTCCTAAATTTTTAATACTCTTTGTATGATACAAAATCTGCTCAGCTAAAGTAGTTTTTCCTGCATCTACGTGAGCAAATAATCCAATTGTCTTATTCATATTCTACCCCTCTTAAAAAATCTACAATGTATGTACATTTCGTTCTAATATATTGTAGCATAAAAATTTTTTTCTATATAATGCTATAATATAATAAATAAAATACAAAAGCAGGTGAGTTGAATGAATGAAGAAATTTTATATAAACCAGAAGAGATTGCACAAAAACTTAAGTTAACAAAAGGTACTATATATGAAATGATTAAACGCGGAGAGCTTCAGGCTCACCATATAGGAAGGTATATTCGTATATCTGACACTCAGTTTGAAGCTTACCTTCTAAAATCTAAGGGCTATGAAAACATATATGAGGCAACCTTAAGTCATAAAAACGGTGAAACCTTTGCAAATACTGGATCCGTCAGCATCTGTGTTAACTCTAAGCTTGAAGGAAATGTTAAAATTTCTATCCGCCCGGAAAATATTATATTAGCTAAGGGCACATTTGAGAGCAGTGCAAGAAACCTCCTTAAAGGCAATGTAATTGACATTATCAATGATGATGACAGTGCAATGGTGGTTGTTAATATTGGTATCCCAATAAAAGCACTTATAACTACAAAATCTTTAATTGAAATGGGGATTGAAAAAGGAATTGAGCTATATGTCGTTTTCAAAACCATGTCTGTAACAGTTTATAAATAAAAAATATACAAACAAAGCATTGCTGTACATGCTTTGTTTGTATTGTCTTGTGAACTACTACCACTTCGAGAAGTGATAGCTTCCTTTAATCCTTTCCAACCT
>DAIMMR010000681.1:0-1609 GCA_036720575.1 Clostridium sp. | reverse complement strand
TTAGTTATAAACTCTAAATTCTCGGATTTCTATATTGAAATTTTAACTTATACATAAAATGTAATGACAAAATTGAAAGCACCTTTAAAAACTTTTCCATAAGTCTTAGTGAGGTATTTTAGAAAATCTTAGAAGCTTATATATGTCTGAGGTACGAGTTTATATAAGCTTCTTTAGATTTTCAAAATACCGAACTTTAGACTTGTCAAAAGTTTTTATGGTGATGAAATTTGTCATTACATGATATTGTATAACTTAACTTTATACTTAGAAACCCTATATTAATCACATCTTAAAGTTTTATAAGATATAGTAGTAGGTTCACTGCAGCATACTTCTATATCTTCTTTGCTTATTTTAGTATTTAATTTCACGGGATATCCCCATAATTCGTAAATGCATTTTAAAGTAGCTTCCATATAATTTGAATTTAATTCTCTCCCATCGTAAATGTGTTTTAATACGAGGGTATTGTCTTTTTTTAAAATATCATCAACAACAATATTGGGAATGGAACCCATACCACAATTATTGCATAGGGTATTTCTGATTTCAATCCAGCCCTTTTCATCAGGAATTTCTTTTATTACATAGTCACTGCGTTGTTTTGCATATTCAAATAAATTTAGTTCATAACACAGCTCTTTTGTTAAGTATCTTCGAATAAAAGAGGCATCTCTTTCCAGTGCTCTTACTTCAAATATTTTATTTTGTCCGTATCTTTTATCTAAGTCTTCAAATATTTTAAAACCAATATAATAGGGGTTAATTCCTCCCATAATAGGTGTAATTACATCGTTATGCCTTTTAATGAATTCCATGTGAAGTGAAGGCGAAAGGTCCAATCTATTTAAGGTCTTATAGTGCCAGTAACTTGCCCAACCTTCATTCATAATCTTTGTTTCAACCTGAGGTATAAAATATGAAGTTTCTTTTTTTACTACATATAAAACATTTTTTTGCCATTCTTCTAGTTGACCGTGATTTATAATAAAATCTATTAAGTCTTCTTTTGATTCTTCCTCTGTTTTTTTTGTACCTATGGTTCTGTTTGTTTGAAATCTTATGGAATGAGCTGCATTTAAAATTTTTTCTACTCCTTCATACCCGATGCTTGGGTCATTTGTATATTCTCTTATTATATCTGCATGATTTTTAAACATTTCAAGAGTATAGGATGCCTTAGTACCTTCTTTAAACAATCTGTTATTTTTAAAGAAATCATTATGCCCGTATACATGAGCCATCGTTAGAATTTGAAGCAGCAGTGTATTGTCCTTCATCAAATAAGCAAGACAGGGATTTGAGTTTATTACCATTTCATAAGGAAGTCCTGTAAGGTTATATTTGTAAAGTGATTTTGTCCTGTCATAGGATTTGCCAAAACTCCAGTGAGGATATCTAGCAGGCATTCCCAGATAGGCTTCGTATCCTATCATGTCTGTATAACTTACAATTTCAAATTCTTGAGGATAAAAGTCAAGTCCTGATTTCTTAGATGTATCTTCTATAAGGTCACACCATTTTTCTAAATCTGTACCTGTATATTCCAGGAAAATCACCTTCCTTCCAGTTCTTTTTTCAATATTTTTTTAAGGGATATCCATAA
>DAIMMR010000680.1:0-1611 GCA_036720575.1 Clostridium sp. | reverse complement strand
CAGTAGTAGCATTGACCACGAAGCCATCCACCTCTATAGGTGGCGGTAGTTCACTTGTATCAATTACTAATATGCCTTATTAATACTTAATTTGGTTAACTTTCCTAGGCAAATTTTTTCATATATACAAAAATAGAGTGCTGCAGAACTACTTAAAAAGTATTTCTACAACACTCCATTTTTACTAATATTAAATTTAAATATATCTATCTTTTATTGCTATTCCCATTCGATAGTAGAAGGCGGTTTTGAAGTTACATCATATACAATTCTGTTTACTCCCTTAACTTCATTAACTATCCTTCTACTTACTTTATCTAAAACATCATAAGGTATTCTTGCCCAATCGCAAGTCATGGCATCACTGGATACTACAGCCCTCAGTGCAACTGTGTAGCAATATGTTCTTTCATCACCCATTACTCCAACAGAACGTATATTAGGAAGGCAAGCAAAATACTGCCATATCTTTTCATCCAATCCTGCATTTGCTATTTCTTCTCTAAATATAGCATCTGCCTCTCTTGTTATTGCAAGCTTTTCTTCAGTAACTTCTCCTAAAACCCTTATTGCAAGTCCAGGGCCTGGAAAAGGCTGTCTCCAAACCAATTTATGAGGTATTCCAAGTTTCTCTCCAACAGCTCTAACCTCATCTTTAAATAACTCTCTAAGTGGTTCTATAAGCTTAAAATCCATGTCTTCTGGAAGTCCGCCTACATTATGATGGCTCTTTATAGTTGCAGAAGTTCCAAGACCGCTCTCAACTACATCCGGGTATATAGTGCCTTGAACTAAGAAACTTATATCTCCTAGTTTTTTAGCTTCTTCTTCAAATACCCTTATAAACTCTTCTCCTATTATCTTTCTCTTCTTCTCAGGATCTGATATACCTTTTAATTTTCCTAAAAATCTATCTCTAGCATTTACTCTTATAAAATTCATATCAA
The DNA here is from genome assembly GCA_036720575.1 of Clostridium sp. GTDB lineage: Bacteria > Bacillota > Clostridia > Clostridiales > Clostridiaceae > Clostridium_B. The sequence goes on along the minus strand of DAIMMR010000680.1, from coordinate 664 downwards.
ATTGCTTTTTAAATACATGTTCTACCTGATCACCTTCGTCTTTTCTCAAAAGGCCATGATCTACAAATATGCAAGTAAGTTGCTTTCCTACAGCCTTATGTACAAGTACTGCTGCCACAGAAGAATCAACTCCACCGGACATGGCACATATTACTTTCTTATTTCCTACTTTTTTCCTTATTAACTTTATCTTTTCATCTGCAAAGGAAGACATAGACCAATCTCCCTTTAAATTACATACCTTAAATAAGAAGTTAGAAAGCATCTCTTTTCCAAAAGGTGTGTGTTCAACTTCAGGATGGAATTGAACTCCATATATTTTTTTATCAGTGTTTTCTATTGCTGCAACAGGACATCCATTGGTCTTTGCTATTACTTTAAATCCTTTTGGAGGTTCTGATACAACATCTGTATGACTCATCCATGAGATTTGGTTTTTATCTATATTAGAAAATAAAGCACTATCTGCATCAAGTTCTATCTTTGTCTTTCCGTATTCCCTTACTTTGGCACTTTTAACTTTTCCGCCTAATATATTGCATATAAGTTGATGTCCATAGCATATACCTAAAATAGGTACTCCCAATTTAAATATCTCTTCACTTATTCTAGGAGCATTTTCACCATATACGCTATTTGGTCCACCTGTAAATATTATTCCATT
>DAIMMR010000679.1:0-1611 GCA_036720575.1 Clostridium sp. | reverse complement strand
GATAATATTTGATTATCTGCTATTGATTTTAAGCGGGTAAATGTATTTTGTTCATTGGATTTTTCTTGGTAATTATGGATTTTTGCTTACGTAAACTCACGTAAGTATAAATTTGTGTCGTTGTAATTGATGCGTGTCCTAATAGCTTTTGAATATACCGAATATCAACGTTATCTTCTAAAAGTGAAGTAGCAAAAGTATGACGAAACATATGTGGTGTAATTTTCATTTTGATATGTGCTTTTGCAACATAAGTCCTTATCATATTGCGAACGGATTGTTCAGATAATCTATGATGGTAACGATTAATAAAAAAAATATGTGTTGAATTAATTTCTGTTTTCATACTATAATAATAACGCTTTAAAGAATTATAAGTATCTTGATTACCAATTTGAATAATTCGTTCTTTGCTTCCTTTTCCCATAATTTTAATAAATTTATTCTGAAAATTTATATCTTCTATGTTTAGATTACAAAGTTCTGAAATTCTTACACCTGTAGCAAAGAGTAATTCAAGAATAGCTATATTGCGATATAGACATATTTTTTGATTTTGAGTAAGATGTGGATTTTGTAATTGATCTGAAGGGTATTTAATAAGTTTACGAATAATATTGATTGGTATAATTCTAGGCAACAATTTAGGTTCTTTAAGTCTTATTTTTATTGTATCAAAAGGATTATTTGTTATTTGTTTTGTATCCTTGAGATAGAAGGTAAAAGCCTTTAAAGATGCAATTTTTCTTTTGATTGTTTTGATTTTGTATTGTTGATATAATGATGATATATATTGTTTAATACTATCAGTTGTTAATTTATTGTGTGTATATAAAATAAATTGTGTAAGATCAATACGATATGCTTTAAGTGTTTTAGGACTAAGGTTGTTTTGGTATTTACAATAATCCAGATATTCATTTAGTTGTAATGTTAAATTAAGCATGTTTCTACTTCTTTCATCCGTTTTCTTTTAATTATACTCTTATTAATTTTGCTTTTCAATTTAGTTCTTTATTATATTAAAACGAGGTGGTTTAATGTCATTAGGTGTCGATATTTCTACTCATAATAAAAATATTGATTTTAAAAAACTTAAAGAATCTGTTTCATTTGTAATTATTCGTGCTGGATTTGGACGTGAAATTAAACAAATGGACGCAAGATTTCATCAAAATGTACAAGGTTGTATTGAAAATGATATTCCAATGGCAATTTATTGGTATTCATATAGTAATTCGATTGCGCGTTCTTTGCAAGAAGCAAAAGTTTGCTATGAAATTATTAAGAATATAAAAAATATTAAGTTTGTTGCTTATGATGTTGAAGATGATACACAAGCAAAACTATACAATAAATCGTTGGTAACAGATATGTCAAATACATTTCTTGATTATTTTAAAGCAAGAGGATACATAACGGTCTTTTATTCATATGCTAGTTTTGTAAAAAATTATGTTAATTTAAATATTATTAAATCTCATGGACATAAATTTTGGTTGGCACTCTATAATGGTACTCCAAATTCTGCAAATCATTCTAATATAGCTGATATATGGCAATATTCTAGTTCTGGAAGTGTTTCTGGGATTACTGGACGTGTTGATATGA
>DAIMMR010000678.1:0-1612 GCA_036720575.1 Clostridium sp. | reverse complement strand
CTCACATTTTTCTTTGGATCTTTTATATAACGTTTTATTGCATTAGTAAATACTTCTCTCTCCAACTTATTCTCATAGCGAAGAACATCACATATAGTGCGATCTCGATTAAATATTTTTATCTCTACCTCTTCTACTTGAATTACATCCAAGCCGATTTCTAGTAATTTTGGTTCAATATAAAAGACTTCTATTAATGGGTAGTCAATTTTATACTGACTTTTTTCACTGTCTCTATCCACAGCTATTTGCCATGCTAGAGGTATTCTATCTGTATATCCATAATGCATCAGTGCACTTTCAAGAAAAATTACTGCATCTGGAAATAGTCTTGCTATTACAGCTTCTTCTGGATAGATATTATCTGATAGTTCATAATAACCACGTTTAATTCTTGTAATATCTCCACTATCTACAAGTTTCTTTATTTGCCGACTTGAAAGCCCTAACGCATTAAGTTCTGATGTTTTTAATACTCCACCACGATTTTTAAATTCTTTATAGATAACACCTTTTTCAATCATAATTGCACCTCATTATCCGCATTGCAATTAGCAGTGCGGGTATTTTAGTGCAATTATATCATTAAATTATTTGATTTTCAAGAATTTTAAATAAAAATTAGTCTAAATCACATACTTTGTATTTTAGTTTCTAGTAGATTTCATAAGCCCTTTATATGGTACTTTCTCCTCATTTCTTATTAGAAAAACTTCTTCATAAGAATCAACATACTCAATATATCTTTTCACAATAACATCTGCATATTTTTCATCAAGTTCTATTGCATAACAAATTCTTCCTAACTGCTCGCAGGCAATTAAAGTAGAACCACTGCCAGCAAAAGGTTCTAATACAATACAGTTACTCATGCTACTATTTTGGATCGGATAAGCTACAAGAGGTACTGGTTTCATAGTTGGATGAAGTTCTGATTTTGTAGGCCTATCAAAATTCCAGATAGTTGTTTGTTTTCTATCTGCATACCATCTATGCTTTCCCGTAGGTTTCCACCCATAAAGAATAGGCTCGTGCTGCCATTGATAATCAGAACGACCTAATACCAATGATTGCTTGGCCCAAATGCAAACATTAGCAAGATGGAATCCTGCATCCTTGAAAGCCTTTCTAAAATTTAACCCTTCTGTATCTGCATGGAATATATAAGCTGCAGCACCATCATCAAGAGAATTAAATATATTTTTAAATGAAGCTAATAGGAATTCATAAAAGTTTTTATCTTCCATATTGTCATTTTTAATTTTTCTCTCATTTTCACTTCCAGCTGTATAATTCACATTGTAAGGAGGGTCTGTAACACAGAGATTTGCTTTCTTTCCTTCCATTAGTTTCTCATAAATTTCTGCCTTGGTACTATCTCCACAAATAAGTCTGTGCCTTCCAAGTAGCCAAATATCACCCTGTTTTGAAATAGGCTCTTCTGCTAAAGCTGCATCTACATCAAAATCATCATCCTGCACATCTTTATCGTGGATATTACTAAAAAGCTCATCTATTTCTGCAGCATCAAAGCCTGTAAGGTCCATATCAAAATCCAGTTCTTTTAAATTTTCTAATTCTAAAGCTAACATCTCATCATCCCAGCCTGCAT
>DAIMMR010000087.1:0-11829 GCA_036720575.1 Clostridium sp. | reverse complement strand
GGTCTTAATCCAGTTTCGTCTTTGATTTCTTTACTGGTTTTACCAGAAATAAGCATTTCTTTAGCTTTTTCCATAGCTTTTTCATGGTGACCTTTATTTTGATGTGATTTCATCATTTAATCCTCCCTAGTTTGTTTTATTAAATAACTTTATTTTTGGTATATGTTATATGAAAATTAATCCAAATGTTTTTCTGGTGGAGAACCAAACTTTATTCTTGAACTTTCATCCTGAGGGTCATGGTTTATATTCTTTTTTTTGAATCTATTGTCTTCTTTTTTATTATTATTAGTTTTCCTTATTTTGTTTTGCACGATTGTCTCTCCTTTCTAATACAAGGTAGGTTTTCCTCAAAACTAGTTTTTATGCTTGGTTTTAAATAGCATGAGTTTACTTTCCTAATATATTTAGTAAATTTTAAGATTTTCTTTATTATTTTTTGAATATTTTATTTTAATATGTATATACAAAATAAATATTTTAAGTAATAATGATATTAAGTTAAATAGGGGAGGGAATTATAGTGGATATAAGATTGAAAGAAAAGGTAGAACTAATGGTAGAAAACTATAGTGAACTTAAAAACAAATTTAAATGGGATACAATCATGAAAAAATGAAGCAGGAAGGTTTTAGAAAAAGCACATATTTGCCGCTGGCTACTTATACTTTAGCAAAAGATGTTCCTAGAAAGTATTGGAATTCTAAGATCCAGAAAATGAAAGAATTCTATAAAAATATGAAAGAAAATCATTTTTGGTTAACCTCTGCTGATGATTATGTTTTTGCTGCAGTACTTGCTGCTTCAGATTTAGACGTAAAACAAACTATGGAAAAAGTAGAAGAGTGCTATAAAGAATTAAATAAAGAAGGATTTTGGAAGGGAAATGATCTTCAGACATTATCTCATATTATGGCACTTGGAGAAGAGTCTATTTATGAAAAATGTAAGAAGGCAAATAGACTTTATAGTAAACTTAAAAGTGAAAAATGCAGTCTTAGATACAATGGTCTGGCAACACTAGGAGTGTTAACTCTTATTGCAGATGATGAAGATCAAATAGTTAGAGAAATAAAAGAAGTCAATGATTTTATTCATAAGAAGCCTGGATATGGCATGTGGAGTTTAGATAAATATACTAAAACAATTCTTTCAGCTAACTTAGTTTGTGACTTCTATGTAGATGGTATGAAAAAGGGAGTAATTAAAGTAGCTTTAGCAAATAGTATTAATGCTATTATTATTGCTCAAGAACAGGCAGCAATTGAAGGATGTGCTGCAGCTGCAGCTGCTGCATCAGCTTCTTCATCAAGTTCATATCGTAAATAAATTTAAGTAGCAATTTTTTTGTTAAGCAGGACTATTTTAGGGATAACCCATTCTGCTTGACTAGCTTCCCATAAGCCAATATTATTGATGTCAATTTTAGGCAAGTTTTTAACCCACTCAATAGCTTCACTTATTTTGGTGTATAAATTGGCTGTTATATATATCACTATACAAACCACCTTTGGCTAATAATTCGCTATGGTTTCCTTGTTCAACAATATTCCCTTTGTCCATGACCAGTATCTTGTCTGCATTTTTTATTGTAGATAATCTGTGTGCTATTATAAAGCTTGTTCTTCCTTTCATCAGATTATCCATGGCATTTTGTATTTCTAATTCTGTACATGTATCTACACTTGAAGTTGCTTCATCAAGTATTAAAATATATGGATTTGCTAAAATAGCACGGGCAATACATAAAAGCTGCTTTTGTCCTTGTGATATTGAAGAGTTTTCATCATTTAAAACTGTATCATAGCCACGAGGAAGTGTTCTTATGAAATAATCAGCTCTGGCAAGTTCTGCGGCTTCTTTGATTTCTGAAATTGTAGCTCTTTCTTTGCTGTATGCAATATTATCTTTAACACTTCCATCAAATAGCCATGAATCCTGCAGGACCATTCCAAATAAAGATCGCAAATCACTTCTCTTTAAATCAGTTATATCGATACCGTCAATTTTAATTTTCCCATCATTCAATTCATAAAATCTCATAAGCAGGTTTATTAAAGTAGTCTTTCCTGCACCTGTTGGTCCAACTATAGCAACTTTTTGTCCGGCTTTTACCTCTAGGTTTATTCCTTTAATTATAAGCTCTTCTCCATATCCAAACTGTACATTTTCAAAGGTTACATTGCCCTTTGGATTTAGTATTGTTTTATAGTTTATAGGGTCTGCTTCTGACTCATCCTCATCTAAAATTTCAAATACACGCTCGAGTGAAGCAATAGCTGCCTGCATTGAATTTAAAATATAAGCTGCTTCAGTTAACGGCTCTGATGCTTGATCTACATATTGAAAGAAGGCCTGTATTAGTCCTATTGACAGCCTTCCTTGAATAACAAATACAGCACCAAGAGATGCTATTAGCACATATCCTATTTGATTCATCAGACGGATTAAAGGATCTATAGCATAGGTAATAAATTGTGCCTTTTTTTCATCAGAATACAATTTATTGTTAGTTATTTCAACGCGATTAATTATTTCCTCTTCCATATTAAAGGTCTTTACAACCATCTGACCGGTAAAATATTCTTCTATTTGTCCATTAAATTTACCTAAGGATTCCTGTCTGTTTGAAAAATAATTTATGCTTTTTTTCCCAATTATAGAAGTAGCGATGACTCCCATAATAATAGTAAAAATGGCAATTAAAGTTAGTATCCAGTTTATTGAGAGCATGAAAAATGCAGCTCCTATAATTGTGAGTACTGCTGTAATAAATTGCATCATACCTGACTGCAATGTTTCAGATACTTTTTCCAGGTCATTTGATATCCTGCTTAGAATTTCCCCTTTTTTGTGTGTATCATAATATTTTAAAGGAACTTTTGAAAGCTTTGTACTTATTTTTTTTCTTATAGATAATACCAGGGTTTGAGATACAGCAGCCATTATGTTTTGCTCAATATAATTAGCCAATGAGGATAGTAAATATATAATAAGAAGTATTAATGAAAGCTTTTTTATGATATTAAAATTTATATTGAAGTAACCAGTATGTGATACATTCTTTATTCCTTCATAAATAGTATTGATAGCTTTGCTAAAAATTAATGGAGCAGTCATTGTAAAGGCTAAGCTTATAATAGTAAAAAATATGACAACAATTATTTTCCACTTTTGATTTAGAAGTAATTTTATTAATCTTATAACAGTTTTCCTTGTGTCTTTAGCTTTCTCTACGGACATTTCAGTATCAAAAGAAATTGCATCTGTTGAATTTTCTTCATTTAGCATACCAGTTCCTCCTCACTTAATTGTGATTCAGCTATTTTTAAATATATGGGACAATTTTTAAGAAGTTCTGTGTGGGTACCTATTCCGGCTATTTGTCCTTCTTCCAGGACTACAATTTGATCTGCCTCCATAATTGTGCTTATTCTTTGGGCAATGGTTATGACAATTGAATCTTTTAATCTTGGTTTTATGGCTTCTCTTAATTTTGCATCTGTTTTATAATCCAGGGCAGAAAAGCTGTCATCAAAAATATATATATCACTGTCCTTAATTAAGGTTCTTGCTATGCATAATCTCTGCCTCTGTCCACCTGAAAAATTACTGCCACCTTGTGATACAAAGGATTCATAGCCTAAATTTAGCTCAGAAATAAATTTATCCGCCTGAGCCATTTTTGCAGCACTTTTTATCTCATTTATAGTTGCATCTTTTTTCCCATGCCGTATATTGTCAACTATGGTTCCACTAAATAGGAATGCTTTTTGAGGTGAAAAACTTATCATATCTCTCAAATCCCTTTGAGAAAAATCTTTTATATTAACACCGTTAATTAAAATTTCGCCGCCTTGTATTTCATGTAATCTTGGTATCAATTTACCAATGGTACTTTTTCCTGAACCAGTAGCGCCTATGATGGCTGTAGTCTTACCACTTTCACATACAAAGCTAAGATTGTTTAAAACAGGTTTTTCAGCATCTTTATAAGAAAATGTAACATTTCTAAATTCTAAGTTTTTTCTACCATCTGGAATAACTTCAGTTATTTTTTTATCTATTATTTCAGGTTCGTATTCTAATACTTCTAATATACGCATTGAGCAGGCACTAGCACGGGGTATATTGATTAGTACCATTACAGCCATTACTAAGTAGACCAATATTAATATTGCATATTCAATAACAGCCATAATATCCCCGATAAGCATATTTCCTCTGCTTATTCTGATTGCTCCAAACCATAAAATAGCAACAGCACAAACATTCATTATAGCCATTATAGTTGGCATAACTATAGCAAATGTCTTATTAAGTTTTACATTAATATCTGCATAATTTGTAAATGCATTATCTATTAATTCTTTTTCATGTTTTTCCCGGTTAAAAGCACGTATAATTTTTATTCCTGAAATATATTGCCTTACTTTACAATTTATTTTATCTAACCCAACTTGGATTTTATTCGATAAATTTATTACTTTTTTACTTATAAGCATAATAAATATTATAAAAATTGTTCCTGCTATAAAGATTATAAGAGCCATATATTTATCTTTGAAAAAAGCTAAAAACATTCCTACCAGAGTTATAAATGGAACTGGAATAATCATTTCAAAAAACATGGTTAATGTATTTTCAATCTGATTTACATCACTTGTACATCTTGTAATTAAAGATGAGGTGGAAAAATGTTTAAAATCATTTATTGACAGTTCTTGTGCGTGAGAAAATATTTTGCTTCTAATATCTCTGGAAAGTGTTGATGATAAATTTGAAGAAAAATATGTAGAAATTATGGCAAGTATGCCTGTAAATACAGCAGTCCCTATCATTATTCCACCAGTTCTCAATACATAATGTATGTTACCTTTTATTACACCATTATTTATTATATCTGCAGTTAATGTGGGGATATATAAGGTACCTACAGTTTTAAGCAAAATTATTACAAATAGTGAACCTAAAAGTATTTTATTAACTTTAAAGTATTTAAATAACTTTAGCATTATAGTATCCTTTCATATAAAATTTTTATTTATATACAATATTATAAACTATACAGTAACTTGACAGTCAACACTTTTCAAGATAGAATATCTTCAAAAAGAAAGTTATTATTAAATATTATAATAATTATAAAAGGTATAGGTCATGAATGATTTTATAAGTTCAAAAAAATATTTAACTATAGGGGCTTTTTCTAAGTTGTCTGGCATAAACAGAAAAAATTTAATATATTATGATAATGTAGGAATATTGAAACCTGTATTTGTGAAGGAAAATGGCTATAGGTATTATTCCTATAGTCAATTAGACGAAGTAAGCATTATCCTTGCTCTAAAAGATTTAGATATACCATTAAAGAAAATAAAGAACTATATGGAAAATGTATCTCCTCATAATCTTATTAACTTAATTACTGATCAGAAGCAAAAAATACTGGAGGAACTCAATAGGTTAAATCAAATGAACTATATTATAGAACAGCGAACTAGTAATATTCCTGTGATATCTAATATTAGTTGTGACAAGATTTTTTTGGAAAATTGTAAGCAAGAGTTGTTGTTCTTAGGACCGGAAATGAAATTTGACATTGAAAATTTTGAAAAGGATTTTATTAGTTTTATAGACTATTCGAAAAGTAAGAAATTAGTTTATGGTTATCCATTAGGTGTTTATCTTGATTATGATGGGGCAATTGAGGATAGCATCAAAACTTATAGATATTTTTATAAGGTTTCTCAAAATGTAAATGTAGAAAAAACCATAAAGCCAGCAGGACTTTATGTTATAACTTATGATAATAGCTATTTAGCTGAAGACATGAAAAATTTTGATAAATTAAACGAGTTTATAGAGAATAATCATCTTAACATTTGTGGAAGTGTTTACATAGAAAATATGTCAGATGAAATAATAACTAAAAACCCCAATAAATATTACTCAAAAATTTCTGTGAAGGTAAAAAAATTGGACGATAGAGTTACTTTACCTTACTAAAGGTCAAAATCTTTACATTTGTTTGATCGAGTATTAAAAACTTATAATCCTAAATTAATTGTTATTTTTGCAGGTGCTGCACAGTTGACAGAGGGAGCTATTCCTATTACCATGAATAAAGAGGATATATTTCATATTTGCAAAAAAGCGCCAAAATCTAAAGTGATTGTTGTTCACATGGAGGCATGGAATCACTTCAGCCTTATGAGAAAGGAACTAAGAAGTTTTTTAAAGGATAATTTACTTTCAGGATAGGTTTCTATTCCAAAGGATGGAGAGTATATGGAATATTGAGTAATAAATAATACTGTACTAGGAGTAAGGTTTGTACAGTTAAAGTCTACAGATGAAGTTGAATTTTAGATAGGTACAGCAAAATTAACAGTAAACAATATGACAGTTTTTTATAAGTGTTGTCATATTGTTTTATTGTATTATTTTTTAAATACAAAAGTCTTTACTTAATTTCAGTAAATTTTTTTAGGTCATCAATAAAATTTAAAACCATAGACTCTTTTGTTGCCCAAGAAGTTACAAGGCGAATAACAGAGTTATATTCATCTGATTTTTGCCAAATTGTAAAAGAATATTTATTCCCAAGCTTTTCAATCAATTTGTTTGGTAAGATTGGAAATATCTGATTTGAAGGCGAGTGGGTCAAAAATGAATATCCAGCCTTACTTATTTCCTTCCTAAGTAAATCCGCCATGGCATTTGCATGCCTTGCCAAATCAAAATATAAGTCATCTTTGAAAAGTTCCAAGAATTGTATCCCAAGAAGTCTACCTTTTGCAAGCAATGCGCCCTTTTGTTTAATATAAAATCGAAAGTCTTCTTTAAGTGAGTCGTTACATATGACCATAGCCTCACCCATTAGTGCACCATTTTTGGTTCCACCTATATAGAACGCATCTGCTAATCTGGCTAAATCAGGGAGCTCCACATCATTTTCTTCTGAACATAGGGCCGAACCTAACCTTGCACCATCTATGTATAAAAGCAGTTTGTTTTCTTTGCAAAATTTGCTTAGTTTTTCTAGTTCGCTTTTTTTATATATAGAACCAATTTCTGTAGAGTTTGAGATGTACACTAGCTTAGGTTTTACCATATGTTCATCGGTATGTTCATCTAAGGCAGGTTTGATGTCTTCGGGACTTAGTTTACCATTGCTTACTTTTATAGAGATAATCTTATGCCCTGTAGCTTCTATAGCTCCTGTCTCGTGAACTAGTATATGTCCTGTATTAGCGGCGATAGCTGCTTCATGAGGCCTTAAAAAAGCTGAAATTGCAGTGAGATTTGCCTGTGTGCCTCCAACAAACAGGTGAATGTGAGCATCGTTTTGCTTAATTTTTTGTTTCAAAAGCTCAACAGCTTTTTCTGTATATATATCTTCACCGTAACCTGAAGTTTGCTCCATATTTGATTTAACTAAAGCATTTAGTATTCTTGGATGAGCTCCTTCACTATAATCATTTTTAAAACTATACATTGTCAAAAACCTCCTCTTACATTTTCATTAATTTTCTTTTTTCTTATTACTAAAAATGGTATACCTTATGTTATAAAAGTCAATACTATTGGAACTTGTTTACTAAAACCCTTATTTCCAGCCTTTTAGAAATTCAAAAAAAATCATAGTATAATTAAATTTTTCTAAGGAAAAGTGAGATATATGGGGCTGTTGCACTAAGAAATTTGCATACAACATATTGTTTTATAAGTCACTTGCTAATACAATATGTTGTAGAATTTATTTTTAGTGTGACAACCCCATAAAATATTGAAATTAATATTATTTTGAGAAATAAGCATAATAAAAATATATTATTAAACTTAAGGCGTTTTCAAAGAAATCATAAGGTAGATGTTGTTCAATATAATAATAACAAAACTGCGGACAGTGTTATTACACATAAAATAGCCTATTATGAGGTTAAATCTAAATAGAAAATGCTGTTTATTTTATGGTGTAAATGTTAGGTTACTACAAATAACATTTACACTTGTTTCATTTACAATAAAAATATTTACAAATAGTATGTTAATTTGTGACATTGATAATTCAGTAAGTATGTAATAATATTTTAGTAATGCACTGTTAACCGGAGGCATCATATGAAAAAATTTATTTTACCTATTATTCTTATAGCTTTGTTAGTAGGAATATCTCCAGCTTTTAATGATTCTAATATGCATAGTCATATTAAGGCAGATAAAGGAACTCTAAATTTAAATAATTACAATTTTCAGCAAAGAGGAAATGTAAAGATTGAAGGGCAATTGGAGCTGTATGTGAATAAACTTCTTAAACCAGAACAAGTGAAGCATGAAAAAGCTGATAAGTATTTAATTTTACCAGAGAAACTGACAACACAGCTAAATGGGAAAAATACTGGATATATGACAGTACATTTGAAAATATTTCTTCCAGAAGGGGTTGTCTATGGACTTAGAATAGGAAGTTTTTTGTCAGCTTCAAAGATTTGGGTAAATGGTGTTTTACAAGGACAAGTGGGACAAGTAGGTAAAAGTTATGAGGAAGAAAAATCTATATACTTGCCAAGTTATACATATTTTACAGCACAAAACGGCGCTGCTGATATAGTAATTCAAGCATCCAATTACAGAATCCTTTATCCAGTATTAAAACCTTTTGATCTTGGACTTAAGGATAGAATTATGAATAGATTCATAGTAAATGCAGGCGGTGATTTAATTATAATAGGAGTCCTATTTATTGTAGAATTGCTATTTTTATGTTTGTATACACGTTTAAAGAATAATAAATTTTTTCTATATTTTTCTATATTATGCTTGCTTACACAGTTAAGGTGTTTGGTTTTAAATGAAAGAATAATTGAGCACATTTTTCCCAATATGCCTTTTGAATTGCTTAGCAAAACAGCTGCAATTACATACTATTTATACATACTAATTTATGTTTTGCTTTTAAAGAAATTGTTTCCAGACTTTCCTAAAAAGTTAGTTAATATATCATTTTGCTTTTCAATACCTTTTACCATTATATGCCTTATAACTAATAATACTTTTTATGATAGATTGTCTTTTTTAGGTGAAACTATTTTGATATTTATTGTGATTGGTATATTGTTATTTTTTATAAAAAAAGCAAGAAAAAAGGAAGGAATAATATCATTTGTGGCATTTATTGCTTTAATTGCTACAGCAGCAAATGATATACTCATAAGCAATGGGATGATATATGGTAGATATGGTTTTCAAGTAGGTATGCTTATTTTTGCTTTTTTAGAAACCTATGTAATTGTAATGCAATATTCTGATGAGATAATTAATGCAGAAAAACTAAAGATAGAAAATCGTATTATATATGAAAAGTCTATTAGAGATGACCTTACAGGCTTGTATAAAAGAAATTATATTGAAGAAATATTAGATAAAGTTATGATAAAGTATATAAATGAAGGTGAAATATTTAGCATAATGATGTTTGATGTGGATTATTTTAAATTGATTAATGACAATTATGGGCATCTACAGGGAGACAAGGTTTTAACTGATATAAGTAAAGTAATAATGGAATGTATAGGGGACACGGGTTATGCAGGAAGATATGGTGGGGAGGAATTTATTGTTATTTTACCTAATACAAAACAGGAAAGGGTAGTAGAAATAGGAGAAAGAATCAGAAATAAGATCAATACTTTTCCATGGGAAGATGGAATAAAAGTTACTATAAGCGGCGGATTGTATGAAAATAAGTCAAATACAAATATGAAATGTATAAAAATTGTTGATGATTTATTATATGAAGCTAAGAACAGTGGAAGAAATAAAATTGTAGTATAGCTAAATATATTTGTAATTTTCTTAAGGAACAAGGTTGAATGATTTGTTTAATATAGGAGAAGCTGAGCGGTTTGGATTAATGGCTCCTATACTAGCAGGATTTATAGCATTTTTAATGGTAGATAGGACAGGCATGACACCAAGAGTTATTGTGGTTATCTAACAGCTTATTTGATATAATTTAAATATTTAAAAGAGTATATTAAAGAAATTTAAAGATTATAGAGGGAGGAAAGCATAATGGTGAAATTTGCTGTAATAGGAACAAATAAAATCACTGATAGGTTCATAGAAGCAGCTAAGTTCTGCAGAAATTTTGAACTCACTGCAGTGTATTCAAGGACAAAGAAAAGAGCTTTAGAATATGGGAGTAAATACGATGTTGCATTGGCATATGATGATTTAGATGAACTTGCGGCAAGTAGAGAAGTAGATGCTGTTTATATAGCTAGTCCAAATAGTTTTCATGCTTTTCAATCAATTAAAATGCTAAAGGGTAAAAAACATGTATTGTGTGAAAAAACTATAGCATCTAATAAAAAAGAATTAGAGCAGATGTTAAAAGTGGCTAAAGAAAATGGAGTAATTCTTTTAGAAGCAATGCGTTCTGTATTTGATCCGGGATTTAAGGCCATAGAGAATAACCTTAGTAAGCTTGGAACTATTAGAAGAGTTACATTTCAATATTGCCAATATTCATCTAGATATGATAACTTCAAGAAAGGAATTATTGAAAATGCATTTAATCCTATTTTTTCTAACGGTGCACTAATGGATATTGGGGTATATTGTGTTCATCCATTAGTTAAGCTCTTTGGAATGCCTAAAAGTATATATGCAAATTCTGTAATTTTAGAAAATGGAGTGGAGGGTGCTGGAACCATTATGGTCAACTATGGAAATATGCAGGGGGAACTTTTATACTCTAAGATTACCAACTCTAAATTGCCAAGTCAAATTCAAGGTGAGAAGGGATGTATGATCATAAAAGAAATACCGGATACAAGAGAAATTACTATTATATATAATAACGGAAAAGAAGAGCATATAAATATCAATAAATATGATAACAATATGTATTACGAAGTAGAAGAGTTAATTAGACTTATTCAAACAAAGGAAAATGCAGATGTGTATAATAAATGCTCTCTTATGGAACTTAGTATAATGGATGAAGCGAGAAGAAAAATGGGGATTAAATTTCCGGCAGATGTTTAAAGAGCAACAGCATTTTTTAAACAGTGTCATTTTGGTTATGGAAGGTACTCAAAGGCTTATGATGCTCAAAAGAAGATTTACTAAAAGCACTGCAAAGTAATTTTGAAGGATTAATTAAATTGGATGCAGTTGATTGTGCAATAAAGGCATTTACAAAAGATTTTGAAAAGCTGTGCGGTGAAGGAAAAACTATGCTAGATTGTTAATTTAAGATTGAGCCTGTCTTAAAGTTATTTTGAGACAGGCTCAATGTATTTGCAAGAAAACGTTAAAAATAATGTTGATATTAAAATTCTTTGAAGATTTCTTTTTTTGCACCACAAACTGGGCAATCACTAACATTATCACCCATGTATGTATATCCACAAATCGGACAAACATATATCTTTTGATTTGGAATATCTTTTCCTGATTTAGCTGATTCCTGTGCACCTTTAAACATATTTGCATGTATTTTTTCAGCTTCCAGTGCAAAATGAAATGATCTTTCAGCATCTTTTTCATTTTGAAATCTTGCAGTTTCAAGATATACAGGATACATTTGATTTATTTCATGAAGTTCTCCATTTATTGCTCCCTGCAGATTTTCTATAATATCAGTATTTCCAAATACAGCACCAGCTGGAACTGTATTGTCACCAACTTGATTTTTAAGTACATTGAAATGATTTTTAGCATGTGACCATTCTGCATAGGCTATGCCTCTAAAAAGCCTGGCAATGTTAGGATATCCAGCTTTTTCAGCATGATCTCCCCAAATAAGATATCTCA
>DAIMMR010000677.1:0-1613 GCA_036720575.1 Clostridium sp. | reverse complement strand
CAATGAATTTGCAGATGCCCTTTCAGCTTCAGCACTTGCAGCCAAAACCAATGCACCAGTTGTCCTTACAGAAGATGATATAAAAGACAGTACACAAAAATTCATAGAAGACAATGTTGATGCTTCAGCCAATATTGTAGCAGTAGGTGGACAGGCATCCGTTTCAGATTATCTTCTTGAACGTATGGAACTTACTGTAATAGTTAAAGCTGCAGACAGTAGACTTCAGGCTATAGCAGATGCTACAAGCGATTCAAATGAGAAAGATGCAATTGAACAGATAATAGATAATTTAAACAATTCAATTTCAACTAAACTTGACAATGCGGATGAAGCACTTTCAAATTTTGAGTCTAATATGGAAAAAACACAGCAAATATTACAAAAACTCTCTGATGTAGAAAGAACTCACTTGCAAAACCAAATAAATGCAGACCAGACTTTGATGCAGTACTTAAATCAGTTAAATCAAATAGCTGAAAAATACTTTCCAGCTGATACTGAGTAAATAAATACCTGGTGCCAAATAGTACCAGGTATTTATTTATAAATCTGTTATGTTATAATTAAATATGTTAAAAATAGATAAATGGGAGCTGAATCATGAATAGAACTAAAAGAAGTATAAAAAAGGCTGTAATTTTGATAATTATAGTAATTATAGTCGCAGTTGCTTGTTTTTTAGCACTTGTTTTCTCAAATTCATCATATAGTGCCAAACAGTATAAATTTTCTAATAATATATTCGATAAAATAATAGAAGCACAAAAAGCAGGAACTACAGTGTCGTTTAATACAGAGGAATTAAATGAATCAATAGCACCTTTTATAAAGGACAATATGACATCAGGTGATGCCGTTGTAAAAGGTGTAAATGTAGAAGTCAAAGATAGTACATTAAAATTTTATATTCCTGCATCATATAAGAATTTTAAATTTCTTTTGACTACAGAAGGAAAAGTATCCTATAACAGTAATAATATAGTATATGATCCGGTTTATTTCAAGATCGGAAAGATAAGTATTCCCAAGTCATATGTTATTAATGAATTAAGTGGAAGATTAGGTGACGGGGTAAAGATTCAAGATAACAAGATAAATGTATCGTCGGAACTTCTACCAATAAAGATAAAGTCAATTGATATAAAAGGCGGACAGCTGAATATTCATACTGACACCACATCCATGACTATTAAGGAGAGAATCAACTGGTTCAACAATGTTATGAAACAATCGGGAAATGCCGGTACTGTAAATAAATTTATAGAAAAATTCATGGATGGAAGCAGTATATCAAATAATATATCAAGTGGTACAAATTCAAATACTGGAACAGGGGCAGCATACTCAAACAATGCCTCTGCAGGTAATACACAATCAGGTAGTACTCAAAGCAGTACTCAAAAAGGAAATAAGACATCTGAAAACAGCACAGGAGGAGCAGACGAAGTCATATCTGAAATATCCAGTGCCATAATCAGTAAAGACAAAAGTTCATTAGGCTCCATACAGGAAAAGTACAATAAACTTTCTTCTGCAGATCAACAAAAAGTTAGAGCAGCTGTAACTTCAATGGTAGGGTCTGAAAATATAAGTAAAATAATGGATAAACT
>DAIMMR010000086.1:0-11829 GCA_036720575.1 Clostridium sp. | reverse complement strand
GCTTTTACAGTTAACATTGAAACTTTAATAAAAATAACCTATACTATATAAAGTATATTAGTACTTAATTAAAAGGATTTATTCTTTATAGTTTAATGTAGAAAAGATAAATATAAGATGATAAATGTATAAGGAGGAAAAGCTTTGAATCAAGATGATTTAGCAGTAAAGGTGTTTAAGGCATTAGGTCATCCGGTAAGATTTAAAATAATGAAATTTTTGTGTGATGGACCTAAATGTGTATGTAAGCTAAATGAAAAGTTTGAATATAGTCAGGCAAATTTATCTCAGCACTTGAGGATTTTAAAAGATGCAGGATTAGTTAAGAGTGAAAAGGTAGGACTTGAAATGCATTACGGATTATATAGTGATAATGTTAAGAATATTATTGAGGATGTTGGAAAATATGTTTTGGATTATGTGAATAATATTAAGGAAACAGATTTTCTGTAAATTTAAGAAAATTAAATTAGAATGAAGACCTGCCTTACAGTTGGGTAGGTCTTATTTTGTATAAAAGTTTTGCCTATAAAAAACAATAAAATAAATTCAATCTGTGCAAATTCTGTGGCTCTCGTAAGTAAAGTTGAATGAGTAAAAATAAAACCTAACCCTAAAAGTGCTACTCCTAAAACCAGCAAGTAAATACTATCACCAAAGGAAAATATAATAATATCGGCAATTGCAGCAGATAAAAGACCTGAGCTTAAAACTTTCCTCTTACCTAATTTGTTAGCAAGTTTTCCACTTAATCTTCCTCCAATAGCGGACATAATACCAAAAGCAGTCAGTATCAAACCGATACTCAAATAATTATAATGATAGGTACTGGCAATATATGAACCTGTATATGAGAAACTACCCAGTATGAATATTCCTTCAAGTATTACTATAAAGTAAGTAAATAAACTTTTTGAGTTAGATATAAGTCTAAAATATGGTTCTAATATTTGACTTTTGGGATTCTTTTCAGAAGGTAAACTTTTATAATTTGATATAAAATCTTCCTTTCATCCGCAATATAGATCATGCTATTATATAATTAAACATATAGCCTGTAAATACTATTCCAAGTCCAACAATTGTTATAAATACTGCAAGAAGTTTAGGTTTTAATACTCTTCTTAAAAGAATCATTTCTGGTACGCTTAATGCAGTAACTGCCATCATAAATGAAAGTGACATACCCATAGCAACCCCTGCCCTTGTAAGTTCACTAACAAGGGGAATTACTCCAGCTGCATTTGAATAAAGAGGTATTCCTATTGCTACTGCAACAAATACTGCAAATGGATTATCCTTTCCAGCATATTTTGCTAATGCTCCTGCTGGAATCCAACCATGGATTGCTCCTCCTATGGCAATACCTATTATTACATATATCCATATTTTCTTAATTAAATCCTTTGTAAAATTCCAAGAATCTATTAATCTTTCTTTCATTGTTGGATCTGGTAAATCTATATCAGTATTAACATTCATTTCATAAACGTAGCCTTCAACATACTTCTCAAGTTTTAATTTGCCAATAATCATTCCACTCACTATTGCTATAATTTCACCAGACACTACATATATGAGGGCTATTTTCCATCCAAATAATCCATATAGCAATCCTAGTGCAACTTCATTTACCATTGGAGCTGCAATTAAATATGAAAAAGTTACTCCAAGAGGCACTCCTGCTTCCACAAATCCTATAAAAAGTGGAACTGCTGAACAAGAACAAAATGGTGTTACAATTCCAAGTAGTGCTGCAAGAATATACCCTATGAAAGCACTTCCTTTATTTTTAGCAAGTATTTTTCTTGTTTTTTCAGGTGGAAAGAAACTTCTTATAAAGGTTATTGCATAGATTATCAATAAAAGAAGTATAAATATTTTTATAGTATCAAACACAAAAAAATTTAAAGAGCTGCCAAGTTTACTGTCTTTAGCAATTCCAAATATATTATAAATTAACCAATCAGCAAACATTTGCACTGGTGTAAACATAAAATCACTCCCTTTTAAATCACTTATTTAATCTAGTATTGAAAAATATATGTAACTTTATTCAAGTAATATAACTATATTATTAATTACTAATATATTATACAAAAGAAATAGGACCTACCCTATTTCTCGTCCTGAATAAATTTTACTATTTCATCTGCTGATGAAACTTTCCCATACATTTTAACTTTTTCATTTATTACAATTGCTGGAGTTCTCATAACACCGTAAGCCATTATATCTTTAATATCTTGAACTTTTACTATTTCTGCATCTACTCCAACCTTTTCCACTGCTTCCTTTACATTTGCTTCAAGCTTTTTACAATTTGAGCATCCTGAACCTAAAATTTTAATTACCATAGTTATCCTCCTAATTTTTGTATTGATTCTTTATTATTATTTTATATTATTCAAATAATAATCCATAAATTTTTCCGCCGATTTTATGATATCCTTAACACAATCATTGGATATACTGTATTCTATATTTAATCCAGACTTTTCGCATTTAAGTATTCCAACGTCTTTTAATATCTTTAAATGCTGAGAAAGATTGGATTGACTGAATTCTATATCTTCATTTAACTTACAAACACACTTTGGGCCATCCATTAAATACTTTACTATCTTATATCGTACTGGGTGACCTAATGCCTTGAAAACTTTGGGGATGAACTTATTATTATACATTTACATTACCTCTTCCTTATACTTAACTATTTAATTATTTAACTATTTAACTATATTATAATTTAATAATATAATTATGTCAATGAAATATTTTTTTTCAAAGTGTATGCCATAAATAGCTAAAAGCATGTATTACTTCAACTAAAAATCAGATGAAGATTAAATATGACTCAATGACGCAAAGCTCCAAAGTCCTAGGTAAACCTCATCTGATTCAAATTTCATTTCATCAGTACTCATATTCCTATAAGTTCTTGTTTCATATAATATGTCTATTCTTTTTTAGCTTCAATTATAAAAGAAGCTACATAGTCTTCAATATTTGCATTTGGTGCCCATGTTTTGATTATCTGCCTACTATTATCTTTAGGCATCATTCGTATACTCGTAAATCCTACCTTTTCCAGCATGAGCTTTATATTGTCAACATACTCTGCTCCACCAATACAACCGCATACCATAGCCAAATCCTGTTTTATACTTTCTGGTATTTTGGCTGTAGCCATAACATCTGATATTGATAATCTCCCACCAGATTTTAAAACTCTATAGGCTTCTCTAAATACTTGCTCTTTAGCTAAAGACAAATTAATTACACAATTTGATATTATAATATCAATTGATGTGTCTTTAATAGGTAAGTGTTCAATTTCTCCTAACCTAAACTCCACATTAGTATACTTACTTTTTTCAACATTTTTTCTTGATAGCTGAATCATCTCTGGTGTCATATCTACTCCAATTACATATCCACTTTCTCCTACCTGTCTTCTTGCAAGAAAGCAATCAAAACCACCTCCACTTCCAAGATCAAGAACTACCTCTCCTTCCTTAAGTCCTGCAATGGCAATAGGGTTTCCACACCCTAATCCCATGTTAGATGATTGTGGTACATTGGCGAAATCATTTTCCGTGTAGCCAACTTTACTAGATACTTCCTCAATATACTTTGGATTATAATCTAAAGTATTCTGATTACCTCCACAGCATCCTGATTCACAGCCGCAACCTTTTGAAGCATTCAAAGCAATATTAGCATATTTTTTACGTATATGGCCCCTTATTTCTTCTTTCTTATTTAACATAAATATTCCTCCTGAAATTTCAAATTAGATTCTTCATATATAAAGACGAGTGATATATGCAGCTTTTCAGATGCAACATATTTATTCTTCTTGTTTTAATCCAAAATACTTTCTTCCCCACAATAACGCTACATTAACAAGTCCGATCATAACAGGAACTTCAATTAATGGTCCTATAACTGCAGTAAAAGCTTCCTCAGACTGAATACCGAAGACTGCTACTGCTACAGCAATTGCCAATTCAAAATTATTGCTTGCAGCCGTAAATGATAAACTAACTGTTTTGTGATAGTCTATTTTTAACTTATAACTTATATAGAAGGATACGGAGAACATAATTATGAAGTATATAATCAAAGGAATAGCAATTCTTATAACATACATTGGTAGCTCAATAATATACTTTCCTTTAAACATGAACATTATAACTATAGTAAATAATAATGCTATTAGTGCTAAAGGACTTATCTTAGGTACAAAAGTTTTAGTATACCATTATGTCCCTTTCTTAGATTCCAAAAGTAACCTTGTAAGCATACCTCCAATAAAGGGAATACCTAAATAAATTGCCACAGAAGAAGCTAACCCCATATATTCCATCTTTAAGTTTTTCACAAGACATACCTGCTTTATTTTATTAAATCTAATAACCTAGCACCTTTTACTCCTTCTGTATTTTTTCATCAGTTATAAAATTAGAAAATTCATTAAAGGCTGCAATTTCTACAGTACAGGAACCTGATAGCTGTTCTTCCATATTTTTTATTACTGCATCTGGAAGTTTTCCTTATGGGGAAATAACACTTTCTCTATACTCCCCAGCAGCCTTTATGGTTGCAGCCACAACTTTTAGTAGGTTTTTTATTGTTACATTAGATATTTCTTTCTTAGATAATCCTGACCATTCTGCAAATTCTTCATTTGTTGGGTATTCCTTAATTTTTTTTAACTTCCCCATCAGCAAAGGTTATTGGAAGTATATCAGCACCCTTTGAGTTTAAATATTCATTGACTTTCTTGTTATCTACAAATGCCTGCGGCTCACTTGAAAGATTATGTCTTGTTACATTAGCGCCTTTTTTAACCATGTTATTTATAACTGCTGCAACTCTTAAAAGTTCTTTATTTATAACTTGGTCCGCAAACACCTGTTGAACAGCACATAGCTGGATCAAAAATCTCTATTTTACTCATTTATATCGCTCCCTATAATTTAATTTCATTATTTTCAATTCTTCTAGCTAAATTCATAACTTTTTCTTCAATGGTTTTTGCTGTCTTTATGAACTCTTCATCACTTTTACCTGTAGGGTCTTCAAGCCCCCAATCTTCTGTATGCTTTGCAGGAAGAAAAGGACAAACTACATTACAGCCCATTTTTACTACAATATCGATCTCATGTAAATCCTTTAACAGCTTTGATTTTTGAGTTTCATTCATATTAGTGCCATACAAATCTTTTATAATTCTAACTGCATCCTGGTTTATATTATCTCTAAGTTCCGTACCAGCAGAATAGGATTCAAAGGCATCACTTGCAAATAACTTTCCCAGGGCTTCTGCCATTTGTGATCTGCAGGAATTGTGTACACATATAAATGCCACTTTTGGTTTCATAATTTATCTCCCTTCTAATTAAAGTAATATTTTATTGTTATTTGCAGCAATTAGGTTTACTTTTCCCTTTACAAATACAATCATTTGTATCAGTAATGATATTCATTAAAAATAACATTAATCTGTTTGCATTATTGTTATTTAAACGGTAATGACTCCATAAACCTTCTTTTCTAGATTCTACAAGTCCGCATTCCATCAAAACTTTCATATGGTGAGATAAAGTAGGCTGTGTAAATTCAAAATATTCTAGTATGTCACAAGCACATTTTTCACCGCAGGATAATATATCAAGAATTTTTAATCTGCTGGGATCTGATAAGGCTTTAAATATCTTTGCATTAGTTTCATAGTTTTTGTCCATTGTATCACCTCATATATAGATATCTATCTATATATAATATAAGCTATAATCTATATATAGTCAATAAAATATACCATTATCTATTAAAATTAGTATCTATATATAAATGATAATCTATACACACATTTTATGTATTTAATTGCAAAGTGTTCCTATCAATTTTATTTATTGTAATATATAAAAATGCTCTTATAACATTTGCTTATACAAAAGTGACCTTTTATTAATATAAATAATAATTATTGCAAGATAAATTTATTGAATTTAACATATGACTAGGGGAAATTATATCAAACTGCTTAAAATTATATTGTAATTTTAACATTATAAAGATATTATAGGAGGAAATCACAAGGTATATGGTGAACGTCCATAGGTTTTAGTAACTCCCGCCTTTTCCTTTAACTTCTGAAATATCTTTTGAACACTGTGTGTTGTTATGGCATCAGTCCTATATCTTCCTTAAAATAAATATTCTTTGGGTTTATATATTTCCCAAGTACTCCCTTAGAACTTGAAGGTTTGATTCTGATAAAAGTTAATATCGATCCTTTTTACCTTTGCCCTGTCTTATAAATATTTGCATATTTTTGCTGTCTATATCTGTTACTTTAAGATTGCAAACTTCACTTACCCTTAATTCTGACATAATAATACTCCTCAATTATTTTAATTTTTGTCCTAAAATAATAATAATTGAAGTGTTCACTATATTAAAGTGGTATTTACATAGAAATAAATACCACTTTAAAAATATATATCTTTAATTTTACCAGAAAAGTTTAAATTACTCATTTTATAGTATAGTTAAGTGGGAAATGTTGGTGATACCCCTAAAAAGGCTCAAGAATACAAAAAATTTAAGGATACAGGTTCATTGAAAATTAGTGGTAAGGTTCTAGTTTCAAGAGATTTCTATTTAATTTTCTATTCACTCAGATCAATTAAATCCCAGTAATTTCAGTACATTAAGGTCTATCGGCCTATCTATCTTTCCATTTAAAATTCATTAATTCAAAAAAGGAGGCCTCTCGGCCCCCGGAATATGAAGAAAAGTCATACAGCATGACAAAAGAGTTCCTTCATTTGATGCATGACTTTTCGTAGCACTTTATTTTTCTTCGTAGAAGTTTATTTGATTCAGTTAGAGATTATTTTGCGACACACTATCAAACTGTATATGATATCTACAACACGTTACAAAACAAAAAGAGACTATACATTCTATAAAATAAAAATATACAGTCTCTATATTTTTTACTATTAATTATTCTACCGTAACTGACTTGGCCAAATTTCTAGGCTTATCCACATCGCAGCCTTTCTTTATAGAAATATAATATGCTAAAAGCTGCAGAGGAATTACGGAAAGTACTGGTGCAAATATATCATTTACCTTTGGAAGATACATTACAGAATCAACTGCTTTGCCAACTTCATCGCTGCCTTCAAAAGCAAAAGCCAATACATTAGCTCCCCTTGTAGTTACTTCCTTAATATTGCTTATCATCTTCTCAATTAAATATCCTTGAGTAGCTCCTACAATTACTACAGTTCCATCCTCAATAAGAGCTATAGGTCCATGTTTTAATTCTCCACCAGCATAAGCTTCAGAATGAATATAAGATATTTCCTTAAGCTTTAAAGAACCTTCTAATGCAACAGCATAATCCAATCCTCTTCCAAGGAAAAATACGTCCTGCTCTTTATAAATCTTTTCTGCAAACTCCTGTATAATATCCTTATTTGAAAGAACTTTTTCTGCCTTAATAGGAAGTGTAAGCATCTCTTTTTTTAGTTCTTCCATCTTTTCTTCGCTTATAGTTCCCTTGTTTTGTGCAAAGAACAATGCAATTATATACATTGCTATAAGCTGTGTTACATAAGCTTTTGTAGATGCAACTGCTATTTCAGGTCCAGCCCAAGTGTAAAGAACATCGTCTGCTTCTCTGGATACAGAGCTTCCTACTACATTTGTTACAGCTATTACTCTAGCACCATGTGCTTTTGCTTCTCTCAAAGCTGCTAAAGTATCTGCTGTTTCTCCAGACTGACTTATAATTATCATAAGTGTTCTTTCGTCTATTATAGGATTTCTATATCTAAACTCTGAAGCAATATCTACTTCTACAGGCATTCTAACCAATTTTTCTATTACATATTTTCCAACTATTCCTGCATGGTAAGCAGTTCCACAAGCTACTATATATATTTTATCTATATTTTTAATTTGCTCTTTAGTTATCTTTATATCATCTAATGTTATAGGCTTTCCAGGCATAATTCTTGATGTCATTGTGTCTTTGATTGCCTTTGGCTGTTCGTGTATTTCCTTCATCATGAAATGATCAAATCCACCCTTTTCAGCTGCATTTGCACTCCAGGTAACGTGGTATACATCCTTCTTTATTTCCTTTTTATCTTCTGATAAAAGTTTTACACCATCTTTAGTTATGATAACAAATTCATTGTCATTTAAAAGATATATATCTCTAGTGTGGTTTAACACAGCAGGTATATCTGATGCTATATAATACTCATCTTTTCCAAGTCCTACTATGAGAGGGCTGTCCTTTCTTACTGCTACTAACTTTCCAGGTTCTTTTGAGCAGATAACTCCTACAGCATAACTTCCCTTTATCTTAGATATTGCACGCATAACTGCTTCAACTATATCACCTTTGTAAAAATATTCTATGAGCTGTGGAATAACTTCAGTATCAGTTTCAGATACGAACTTATATCCTTTTGAAGTGAGCCATTCTCTAAGTTGTACATAATTTTCTATTATACCATTGTGAACTACACTTATAGTTCCATCCTGGCTGTTATGGGGATGCGCATTTAGATCAGATGGTTTTCCATGAGTTGCCCACCTTGTGTGACCTATACCTACTATTCCTTTTAGAGGATGTTCTGACAATTTATTTTCAAGGTTTTTAAGCCTTCCTTTACATTTTACTACATTGATATGATCATTATCTATTATGGCAACACCTGCAGAGTCATAACCTCTGTATTCAAGTTTACTCAATCCTTCAACCAAAATAGATGATGCTTGTTTCTTTCCAACAAATCCAACAATTCCGCACATAATCAATTCTTCCTTTCACATTTTAATATAATAAATCATAATTTACCTACAAAACACTGCAGCTTTATCAATAAAAAATTGATAAGCAAATAAAACCTGCACTGTCATTAAAATTTTACAGGTAAATATATTTTTGGAATCATACATTTTGATTCCTATTAAAGGTTTTAACACCAAACTGATGTTGTATCAGAAATCACTTCCTGGTTTTATCAGTTGTTAACGGTAGTGCGATACCGTGGGGCACCCGCCGAAGATTCGATACTCCCCATCCTCGTCAGCTCAAAATACTGTTTAAGTTAAGCCTTGAGCTCTGGCGCTTTATATTCATATTTCGCTTAAATTCAATCACCTTCTTCCTAAAATATAACAGTATTAAAAACCTGTCAATCTATTATATTCTTTAATCTTATTTTATGTCAACTAGATAGCTAAAATTAACTTTTTGTTCTTATTTTCATATTATGCAATTCAGATTGGAATGTGCTATATACCCTCAAAATTGTAAATATATCAAGTGATTCTTAGGTTCAGGTGGAGTTTGCTTATAAGGAATACCTTTTCTCCATCTGAACCTTAGAAGAACTTATCCAGGCGCGTAGCAGTGCTTATCCCCCGCTTTGAAGAAAAGCAGATATCCCAAATCTTTGATTTGGTGATAGTCGCTTTCGCTGTGTGCGATGGGTGTGTTAGCAATGGTAGCGATCGGATAAAATTTCATAATAAACCGCCTTTAAATTTTTCTTTAAAGGCGGTTTTTTTTAACTGTGTTTTTTAAACACTATTAAATCATCTTCTAATTTATCTTGATTTCCAAGTGGAGCATAATGTCTTTGTAAAACTCCTGTAAGTTCCCAATCTTCCTTACCATACTTATTTAATTTTTCTTCTAAGTTTAAATTATCAGTTGAATTTAAGAAACGCTCCACTGTAAATATTCTATATTGCCACGACATTGGACTCACTCCTCTAATAATTTATATCTTAATTATTAGAGTGTCCAATTTTTAATATATTTAAAACATTTAATTTTTACAAATAAAAATGCACTGTTGAATTCAATTACAGTGCACTTTTATCTGATGGCTACCTACTGTAACACTCCCACTTCTATCAAAGTGGGAGATAACAGTAGCTACGTCCCTAGATAATTCATCTAAACTTAGTGGGAGAAACAAACTCCCACTAAGTAAGATTCATTGATATTTTTAATTCACTTTTGATTCAATAAGTTTAGCCAATTTATGTGCAATTTTATCTATTTCACTTTGATTTTGACCTTCCAACATAACTCTTACTAATGGTTCTGTTCCCGAAGGTCTTATAAGCACTCTTCCACAACCATCCAATTTTTCTTCTATCTTCTTTATTTCAGATATTATTTCTTCATCTTCTTCATATATACTTTTTTTATCATTTGGAACATTAGCATTTGCAAGTACTTGAGGTAAATTTTTCATCATAGAAGCACATTCAGATAACTTCTTTCCAGTCTTTTTCACTATAGAAGCTATTTGCAGTGCTGTTACAAGTCCATCTCCTGTAGTATTATAGTCCAGCATAATTATATGACCTGACTGTTCTCCACCTAATTTATAGCCTTGTTTTTTCATCTCTTCAAGTACATATCTGTCTCCAACTTTAGTCTTTACAGTGCTCATTTGCTCTTTTTTGAGTGCTATATCTAGTCCAAGATTACTCATTACAGTAACTACTACCACATTTTTATAAAGTTTTCCTTCATCTTTTAAATGCTTTCCTATTATAGCCATTATAAAATCTCCATTTATGAGATTTCCCTTTTCATCCACTGCAAGACATCTATCTGCATCTCCGTCAAAGGCAAGTCCTAAATCATAGCCTTCTTTTACTACAGTTTGCATAAGCTCTTCAGGATGAGTTGAACCACATTTTCTATTTATATTTATTCCATCAGGTTCATTATTTATAACTTTCACTTCCGCTCCCAATTCCTCAAAAGCTTTCACAGAAGTTACATAGGATGCTCCATTTGCACAATCTAAAACTACCTTTAATCCTTTTAAATCTATATCTATAGTGGATTTTGCAAATTCTACGTAGTCTTTTAGTGCTTCTCCTGTTTCCACTACTTTTCTTCCAATTTCAGCTCCAATAGGCATAGATACATCTTTAAAATCACTTTCAATTACTTCCTGTATCCTATCTTCTAATTCATCTGAAAGTTTATATCCCTCACTATTAAAAAATTTTATTCCGTTATACTCTACAGGGTTATGGGAAGCAGATATAACTACCCCTGCATCCATTTTATATTTTCTAGTCAAATAGGCAACAGCTGGAGTTGGTATTACACTTACACAAACAGCTTCTGCTCCTACAGAAAGTATGCCCGAAACCAGAGCACTTTCTAGCATATCTCCAGATATTCTTGTATCCATTCCAACTAATATCTTTGGTTTATGTGACGTTTCTGTAAGCACATATGCTCCTGCCCGTCCTAATTTATATGCTAGTTCTGCAGTTAACTCCTTGTTTGCAATTCCTCTTACTCCATCAGTTCCAAACATTCTCTGCATATTATTAATACCTCGCTTATTAAAAGTTAATTTTTCTATAGATTATCACACTAAATCTAAAATCTGTGTTCCTCTCTTACATTGAAAATATTCATCTTTTATTATATTACATTAAAAATTTTTCCACAACGGAATTTTTAGTAAGCTAACTTTAGAATACCTGTAATATTAACACAAGGAAATCATCGATAACTATTAATTTTTAATTACTCAACTTTCACAGTTTAAAAATAATGCAAGGCAATATTTTTGAGAGGACAGAGGACAGTGGAGGGAAACTCACCTTCATTGTCCTCTGTCCTCTGTCAATTGTCATCTGAAAAATTGTTTCACAAAGTTTTCATATTAAGTGAAAATTGTATATATGCGAAAGTTGAGTTAATTACATTTATAAAAGTGGACTGTATTTTTGTATTATACTCTC
>DAIMMR010000676.1:0-1622 GCA_036720575.1 Clostridium sp. | reverse complement strand
GTTTGGGACCATGAGGTCGCAGGTTCAATCCCTGTCACCCCGACCATTTAATTAAATGGAAATAAGAAACTGTCTATTTGATATTATTTCTTTTTTGTGGTATTATCTTATAAAGAAAGTTTTTAATAGTTATGCGGGTGTAACTCAATGGTAGAGTGCTAGCCTTCCAAGCTAGTTATGAGGGTTCGATTCCCTTCACCCGCTCCATTTGTATTTTTAAAATAAAATCAGTAAGCACCCATAGCTCAGTTGGATAGAGTGATGGACTTCGAATCCAGAGGCCGCAGGTTCGAGCCCTGCTGGGTGCGCCATAAAGCATTGATAACACTGGATTACGGTGTTTTTTATTTTACCCTAAATAAAAATTTACTCCTTTTTTTACCCCTTATAGAATTTTATAAAAGAAAAGGAGGATTATTTTACCCTCATATTTTCATATAAATCATTTAATTTTGATGCTGCTTTTTTCTTCATACCTTCCAGCACATGAGTATATATGTCTAGGGTAGTAGATATATTACTATGGCCGAGTAGTTCCTGAACTGTCTTTGGTTCCTATCCTAATTCAAATAACCTAGTAGCGAAAGTGTGCCTTAAATCATGAAATTTTCTATCTGGAAAGCCAATATTATTGAGTACTCTTTTAAATCTTTTGCGTACATTGCTTCCATCTAAATATCTACCATATATATTGCAGAAAACTAAATTATTATCCTCATATAAATTAGCCATTTTTAATTTTAATTCCCTTTGATGAAGTTCGTATTGTTATAATCTTTTGGTTAAGAAATTAGGTATAGTTACACTTCTATTACTATTTTCACTTTTAGGTGTCTGTAATGCTATGTGGAAATTTTCACGACCATTTTTGCTAACATCACTTGTATATTTTACTGTTTTGTTCACACGTATAATATCATTTTCAAAATCAATATCATTCCAAGTTAGAGCCAATAATTCGCCCTGTCTTAGTCCTGAATTGAGAGCAGTTAGAAATAGTAATTCCAGGTCATGCCCTCTAATAGCTTCAATAAATTTTTCCTGCTCCGATAAATTAAATGGTTTTACATCATTAATCTTACTTAACTTTTTTTCTTCAGTATCTTTAGGAACTACTATTGCCCTGGAGAAATCCTTTATAATCATATTACTGTCATAGGCGTATCTAATGGCAGGAGCTATTAATTTGTGTAGATTCTTTATGCAGTTGACGGACTTGCTTTTTTTTATTAATTTATTGTAATAGTCTTGTATGTCTTTAGATGTAATATCCTTTAATTTGATACCGGATATGTCACTGTTCTTAACATAGTTTCTATAGATGCCCTCATATCTTTCTTTAGTAGACGGTTTGATATCCATACAATGAACATCAAAAAGCCAATCACGTAAAAAATTTCCAAACAGTTCTTTATTATTTACACCATAATCAAGCTCATTTATGGCACTTTTTATTTTGGCATCAAGCTCCTTAACAGTGGAGCCATACATATCTTTAGGCTTTTTTAAATTCCTATGCCTTAATCTATAAAAATATTATTCCTTGCCATTGATTTTTCTTTTTCTGAAGGATATATTAGCAATGAACTTAAAACCTCATTAGCTAAGGAGAAACAAGTATT
>DAIMMR010000675.1:0-1623 GCA_036720575.1 Clostridium sp. | reverse complement strand
AGTGAGGAATTGAAACTTGTGTTCAGCCCCGATTCATAATGTTCGATCTCTGGTTTTAGAATACCTAGTGAGGAATTGAAACATAGTTTGTTAGAGATATGATGTTAGTATAAAAGTGTAGACACAAAGAAATAGATTTACTAAAGATCTATAATAAAATTAAGAAGGGGAAGTGTCTACAAGTGGGAAAAACATCTAAAAGATATACGTATGGATATAAAAATACTATTGTTGAATTATTTAATAGAGGAAAAACGTATAGTGAACTTAACAGCGAATATGGAATACCTAAAACGACAATGAGGCAGTGGGTGCTTAAGGATAAAAATAAAAAAGATGGTACAGAAGGCAAAGAGAAAAATATAAAAGAAGTTCTCAAAAAAAATGCCATACTTCAGGAAGAAAATGAAATATTAAAAAAAGCTTTATCCATATTCGCAAAGGAAAAATAAAAGATATCTATAAGTTCATTGATGAAAACAAGCATTGTTACTGTAAAAAGATCAAAAAATGTTTTGGAATAAAAACCATGTGCAGGGTATTGGGCATAAGCAGAGCCGCCTATTACAGACATTTAAACAGGAAACCATCCAAGTGGGAACGTGAAGATAAAATTTTAGATAAAATGATATATAAAGAATACAAGGATTCAAAATGCAGGTATGGTGCTGTTAAAATATTAAGACAGCTTATGAAAAAAGGATTTAAATCAAGTTTGAAACGGGTCCAGAGACGGATGAGAAAATTGAATATAAAATCAATTATAGTAAAAAAGTGGAGGCCATACTGTAGTAGTAAGGTCAATGCGGCTGGTAAAGAAAATCTTATTGAGGAAGATTTTACAGCAGATACAATCAATAAAAAATGGCTTACAGACATAACATACATATATACTTTAAAAGACAGGTGGTGCTACCTGGCATCTGTTTTCGACTGCTACAGTGCAAAAATAGTTGGATGGTATATTTCAAAGGACATGAATGCTGATACAGCATTAAAAGCTATAAAGAATGCCATAGAAATTCAAAAACCTGATTTTAAATCACTAATACTTCACAGCGATTTAGGCTCACAATATACAAGCAGTACAGTTGAAGAATACCTTAAAAGCAAGGGTATAAAACATTCTTACAGTAAAAAGGGATATCCTTATGACAATGCACCGATGGAGTCATTTCATGCTTCACTTAAGAAAGAGGAACCAAGGATGAACAAATATATTGATCTCGAAGATGCAAAGATATCAATATTTGAATATATTGAAGGCTGGTACAACAGGAAAAGAATACACAGCAGGATTGGATATATTACTCCACAGGAATGTGAAGATATTGAAAGAAAGAAATCAGCTGCCTGATAAAAGAATCAATTATATCAATTAAATTTTCAATCAGCCTTAAGGATAAATATATTCGATCTAAATATATGTCAAGGACAAGCCGTGGGCTTGCTCTGTATATCCTTGATATATATTTGGATTGAATTAAAATAGTTAAAGGCTATTTGAAAATTAAAATATATTCAGTTCAAAAGTTCAAAAAATGTGTCTACTTTATTGACATAGATCCAAGGTAATCAGTATGCCAAATAATATTGTATCCATTAATAACGAACTTTACAATT
>DAIMMR010000085.1:0-11937 GCA_036720575.1 Clostridium sp. | reverse complement strand
CTATATCATAAATATGTTTTATATAGCTTCTATGCTGGAAATTGACTTTCTTTTAAAAAATGGCGATAAAGTTCCTATCCGTAAGGATAAGGCTAGTATTATTAAACAAATTTATTCTGATTATTGCTTTGAACAAATAAAAAGTGGGAAAGTTGGTGTTGATTAATATCTTAATTTTCCATGAATAATTATTTTATTCATCTATTCAGTTGCACATATTGTTTGTATTTATTATATTATTGTAATTAAAAATTACAATTATTTATTTTAAAACATAAAGAACAGGCATAAGGCTTGGTATATAAGGGTTTATACCTGCTTCATTAATTGCACACAATAGACATTCTGTGGAACTGATCTTATAATTTTCTTATTATTAAATTATATTTAGATTTAACTATATACTCTAAAAACCCTGATTTTAGAGTATGTTCCTGGAAATACACGGCTTAATGGCCAATTTTTTTTAGGATAAGTATGACAACAATATAAGTAATCTCCGTTTGAAGAATAATAAGTCAAAATACCCGAATGATGCCAATCTCCATAGTTTGGATTGTAAAACTGAATTAGCTGTCCAACATAATCATATGGAACATAAGGAAACTCTGTACCATAGTTATTGATAACTAAATAGTCTCTTAATGTAGATACTCGTACCCATGCAGTAGTATACGGCTGCCAACTAAGACCATAAGGTACTCCTCCAGCATGAATGGCTTGAGATGCAAAGTTTGTACAATCTCCACCTTGATCAGTAAAATCACGATAGTATGGATTAAATGAATTTGCCCATTTTTGAGCATATTCTGAAGCATTCATACCATTATAGCCTGAGTACTGAGCAAGACTTATACTACTGTTGTTATTTTTGTTTTTGTTTTTGTTTTTGTCTTTGTCTTTATCCTTATTTAAAGTAATATTCTTAAAGTCCGATACTAGTTTATCTATGTTTTGTAAATTTTGTTCCCATTTAGAAGATCTTTCATTAGTTACTTGTGGTTTAACTGCTTCTAAAGATACTTGTCCTTTATCAAACCCATCATCTTCTGAATTAGCATAACTATCAATATACCAATTATTATCTTTTTTTCCTAATACAAATGAGAATTTCTCATCTGATGATTCTTGGACAATACCAGGAAAATTATTACTAACTATAGATCTATCTCTTCTTGCATTAACTATGCAATTACCATTTTTTAATTGAAAAGAATCATATTTAATATTATAATTATATGATGTTATCTTTTCATTTAACTTTTGATCCCACAAAATATTAAATTTGTTTTCTGCATTATATGATTTTCTTAGTTCCTCATTAGTAGTAATTTTACTGCTATCAATTAAATTTTCATTTAATAATGATTCTTTTTCAATATTAAAAAAATCATTAATAGTAAGTTGTATACCTGCTTTATCTGTACTATTTATAGTTGTAATAGCAGTATTGTCTTTTGCACTTGCTAAACAAGAATAGCCTAGAACAACTCCCAAAGTTAGAACAGTAGATAAAAGTTTTTTGGAAAATTCTTTCATTTTACAATCCCCCCTAATATTAATAAAATCTTTACATATTATAAATAAATTAACATTTACGTACAAAAACTTAGTAAAAACTTAAAATTATTGAAGCATTATACAATTTTATTCATAATGTTTTAATTGGAAATTTAACTGATATGTCTATATGTCAAATAAAAATAAAATATGTTTGATGTTAATTATAAATAGAACAAAAAAGTACTTATATTCGTTATTGTACAATATAAATGCAATTTATTACATTTAATATATTATGTAGCATATAGTCATTATTTTCAATATTTTTTAATATTTATGAATAAATATTATAAGATGTAAAATAATATAGAATTTGATATAATTTAAATAAAAATAATAAAAATTCAGTTTATATCTGATAAGAAAGGTTAGGTAATACTATGTATATAAAATTAATGTATTTGATTTTATGTGTATCACTTATTTTTAGTGGGTGCACTAATGTAACTAAAAGCAATAAAGATACTTCTAGTAATTCTAAACAAGTGGTTGAAAAAAATAGGAGCATTCAAAATAGTCCTAAACAAGTAGTTAAAAATTATTTTAAATATAAAAACGAAAAAAATAAAAATGATATAGAAAAGTTATTGACTAAAGATTCACTTGGACCTAACCATACATGGGGATTTGAAGATCTAGAATATATTAAACTTATTAACATAAATGAAGAAACAAATCCTACTTTTAAAGATGGGTATTTATCTAATGGTAGAGGAAGTATTAATGGAGTAAAGAAGGAAAATGTAAAAGTATATAAAGTTGACTATAATGTGAAATATAAAGAGGGTGCTGTTACAGCTGAAAAAAATGGAAAAAACACATCATGGTTCTTTGTAATTAGAAAAGATAAAAATTCACCTTGGCTTATAGATGGACAAGGTCAACCTTAATTTTTTTAGAATTTTATGTAAAATAAGCTTATACTATCAAACGTATTATCAGGTACAACCGATATACAAGTAAAAACCGGCCACATGCTGGAATTAATATCTAACGTATGGCTATATATTGTTTTATAGGTATTCTTTTATATATTCTTTTTATAACACCAATGAAGTAGTAATACCATCAGCTATGTAATATGCTGAAAATCAACATATAGGGGTGCAGCCAACATTGTCAGATTATCTATACTTACACGACTAGAAATAGATAAAATGTTGGTACTATCCCTAATAATGAAGTCTTTTACCAATGGTTAAGCTTTATTTCAAAATATAATAACTATAATATTATAAGCAATTCCACACAACTATACTTCTGTTGAATTAACACTTAATCATTCCATACAACAATTTCTTTTCTAAGTCTTTAAAATCATACTTTAAACTTTGAGGTTATGTTATTGATCAAGGTACTCCTGCGTAAATATCTAATATAAAAGTAAGTTAAATATCTCTGTTGTTAAATTCACACACTCCAATTAACGTAACTACTATAAATAAAATAACTGCTACTACATACATATATGGTGGAAAATTAAAACTTACATTTGAACCACCTAGTAGTACCCTTCCTGGATAATCCCAGGGGAATAACATCCAATACCTGGTATTGTCAATTAGAACTGAAGGAAAAGAAAAGACTAGTCCTACTCCCAGCGGTATCGCAATATTTTTAAATTTCATGCTCAAATAATATTGAACTGCTATAACAGGCAGTGAAGCTATAATGGCAAGCAGCGGAGCATATATCATTTCCCTTGGCATACTTTGACTATGTGGTGCTATAACTGCACCTGCTAAAATCGTAAGAAGCATAAATAGTATAAGGTTTAAAAATACTATACCGCAGCCTATAACAAGCTTTGCTATATATAATTCACTTCTTTTCACAGGCAGCGTCAGCATCCTTTTAAAATTATCTTCACTATTTTCTATTCTAACCAAAACAGCAATTGCAATTGTGATAAACAACCCTATAATAAACAATCCATAAAATATTGAACTTTGAGTATATACTTGACTCCATACATTTTGACCTTTCTCTGTAAAAAGCTTTTTGTATCTTATAAAATTTGTAAAACCAAGTATTACAAAAAACAGTGGAAGAAACATCACTATGTTAAGTATTCTTGAATGTCTTAATTTTAGTAATTCTACTTTATATATGTTTTTCATACTGCTCACTCCCTATTTAATATCCCTTTTATTAAATTCTAAAATTCCAATTACAAGCCATATGATTCCAGACACTATTCCAAAGAAAGCTGCAGTATATGCATCTTTACTGTCTCCTGAAGGCAGCGCCAGTAGAACATTAGCATATGGGACTATATATGAAAGTAATTTGCTCTGTGCAAACATATAGGCTCCTATACTTCCTGCAAATCCTACAGCTGCTGATGCTAGAGAATTTTTCATATAACAGCTTATAAATTGCTGAAAACTCACTACACCTAATGTCGTACACAATTCCATTCCAATGTATTTAAAAATCACTGCACAGCTGCCATCTATATGAAACAAACTTTTTATAATCATTAAAAATATTCCATTTAATATCACTAATATAACAGCAGCTATGAGTACTACAATCCATTTGGATAAATAAACTTTCTTTCTTTCAACAGGTCTCGCTATTATTTGCTTCCAGGTGTTTTCGCTGTATTCAGTATAATTTACTATAACTGCTACCACGACAATAGACAAATTTAAAAGTATGCACCATAACGTAGCAAGGTGACTTTCATAAAGCAGAGCACCTGTTTTACCATAAATTCCAATTTGAGTTAAATACTTTATATGATTATCTGACATTAAAAAGCTGCATCTAAAATGTAAATCCATAAATAAAAGTACAAATGAAAGAATAGGAATAAGAAATACACCTTTCCACAGTACTGACCTTTTGTATTTCATCAGTTCAGATTTTAAAATTGACATAAAGCTCATATATTTTCTCCCCCTTCAGTGAGGTCAAGAAATATTTCTTCAAGAGATTTTTGTACTTCTACAAACTTGAACACTTTATTGCCACTTAATATCAGTTGTTTTAAAATTTCATCCAGCTCTCTTCCTTCAGGCTTTAAGAAAATATCTTTGTCCTTTACTTTATACTTATATCCACAGTTATCTAATGTATCTTTTATCTTCTTTAAATCCTTAGATTCTATACAAATTTCACTTTTACTTTTTGAATGAAGTTCTTCAAGAGTCCCTTGAAATAACATCTTGCCTCTATTTATAATTCCAATATCATCTGCTATAAGTTCAATTTCACTCAAATTATGACTTGATATAATAACTGTCATGTTATAGAGTTTGGGCAGTTCTTTAATAAGTCCTCTTATTTCATGAATTCCAGATGGGTCAAGCCCATTAGTAGGTTCATCCAGTATTAAAAGTTCTGGTTTCGATATAAGTGCCTGGGCAATACCAAGTCTTTGCTTCATACCAAGTGAAAACTTACTGGCCTGTCTATCTTTCCATTCAGTGAGTTTTACAACTTCTAAAACTTCATCAATATATTTACGATCAAGTTCTAAAAGTTCTGCTGTTACCTGTAAATTTTCATATGCTGTTAGATTTCCATAATAAGATGGTGCTTCAACCATAGATCCTATTTTTTTCAAAATGCTCATTCTATTTTTTCTTAAATCTTTGCCAAAGATTTTAACTTGTCCCCTTGTAGGCTTTATAAGTCCTAAGAGCATTCTTATAGTAGTAGATTTTCCTGCACCATTAGGACCTAAAAATCCATATACCCTACCTTTTTTTATTGATAAATCTATTCCCTTTACTGCCTTAAAGTCCTTAAAATTTTTTGTTAAATTTTTTGTTTCTAGAATTTCTTCTGACATATAATTTCCTCCCTCAATTAACTTATGACCCTATAATAAAGCTGCAAGCTTAAATTTCATTTACCTAAACCTTAACGGAACCTTAAAATTTTTCTACTTAATTAAACAATATATAAATAATGTTATAATAAAATTGACAATTGATAGTTAAAGGAGATAACCATGTACGATAACATTCTAGATAGGAAAATACTTTTAATAGACGATGAAGTGGAACTGTTAAAGCTCCTGGAAACAGTGCTTAAAAAAGAAGGTTTTAGACGAATATTTAAGGCTGAAAATGGCACAGAGGGTATAAACTTATGTAAATCTGAAAAACCTGATATAGTAGTTTTGGACATAATGATGCCGGATATGGACGGCTTTGAGGTATGCAAAAATATAAGAAGTTTTTCTTTTGTTCCAGTCATATTCTTATCTGCAAAATCTGATGATGTAGATAAAATACTTGCCCTTGGACTAGGTGCAGATGACTATGTAACTAAGCCCTTTAGCCCTAAAGAAGTTGCCTTTAGAATTAAAGCTCATTTGAGAAGAAACATATATATTAAAAATGAAATGTCCATGAAAAAGGAAAAGATACGTTTTGGAGATATAGTAATTGATCTGGAAAAAGGTGAAGTATCAAAGTCCGATAAAAATGTAGTGCTTACTCCAAAGGAATATCACCTTTTATGTTATATGGCTCAAAACGCCAATCAAATACTAACCAAGCAAATGATATGCGATGAAGTTTGGAATGACAACTATGAGGGATATGACAACACAATAATGGTTCATATTAGAAAGCTACGACAAAAATTAGAAGATAACCCTTCCAATCCAAAATACATAGTCACTGCTAAGGGACTAGGATACAAGCTTATTATTTCTAAATAACAAAGGCAACTATCATCAGTACTTGTCATTTAATATTTCAACTTTTATTTTGAGGTAACTACGAATGAAAATTATAAGTAAAATTAAAACCAACTGGACCCTGACAACAAAATTTCTCATAACACTAATATTTATAGTCATAATTGAGTTATTCATAAATTTAATTGTTTGGAATGAGGTAATTGTATATACTAATGAAAATTTAACTAGTTTAGCCCCCGAAAGGATTACCTTAAACTTTTCCAAATACATAGACTTTAAAAATGGAGTGCCATTTGTAAAAAAAGATGGCAAACAAGAAATTTTAAAAATTAGTGGATGGGTTCAAATATTAGATGAAAATTTTAAAGAAATATATTCTTTTAATAAACCAAAAGCAGTCCCTACTAAATACACACCAATAGAATATACCCATATTTATAAATACGATATAGCAAATTCATCTGTGTTTGTAAGCGAAAAGAAATACAATAACAGGAGTTTTGCCTATATAATAGGTTTCCCACTTAATCGTGTGGCAAAACATACTCTTACATTTAATCCTTCTGCCTTAAAAAGTTTCTTTTGGAATGGTGTTATTTTATTACTGTGTATAAATATACTGGCAGCCGTAATTATAGCTTATTTTCTATTTGGAAAGAGAATGGCTAAACCGCTTCAAAACATAATAAGCGGTATAAATAATCTTGCAAAAGGCAATTACGAAACAAGTTATCCAGAAAAAGGTGTTTATAAAAATGTCTTCTCTAATTTAAATAATTTAAGCAAAACACTTAAAGAAAGCAAAACAAAAAGAGAAGAACTTGAAAAAATGAGAAACACCTGGATTTCATCCATATCCCATGATGTTAAGACGCCACTATCTTCTATAAAAGGATATGCTGAAATAATGAAGGACCCGGATTATACTTTTTCTGAAAACGAAATTCACGAGTATTCAGAAATAATCTACAATAAATCTTCCTATATTCAATCACTAGTAGAAGATTTAAATTTGACATACAAGTTAAAAAATAAAGCTGTTCCTCTAAAAAAAGAAGAGGTAAATATAACCTCTCTTTTGCAAAATATAATTGTAGAAATTTTAAATCATCCAATGTACTCGAATAGGAATGTGAATTTTTATCCCGAAAATGAAAAAATAAAAGCCTTCATTGATAAAAAGTTTTTTAAAAGAGCCCTGAGTAATTTAATTTTTAATGCTATAATCCACAATAATGAGGATGTCCAAGTCGATATTTCAATTTATGAAAAAGATAAAATCTACATTACAATAAAGGATAACGGCAAAGGCATACCTAAAAAAGATTTAAGCTACATTTTCGAGAGATATTACAGGGGGACAAATACCAGTGCTTCAACAGAAGGCTCAGGCCTTGGTATGGCAATATCCAAGCAGATAATAGATGCCCATGGTGGAAATATACATATAGAAAGCACTTTAGGAGAAGGTACAATCATAACCATAATTTTTTAGTTTAATATCAAAAAAGCTGAACTTTTAAGTCCAGCTTTTTTGACAAAATTTAAAGTTTAAATTGAGATATAATTTCTTGCAGTTTATCAGCACTTTGTTTATTGTTTTCAGTAGTTGTCTTTACCGTACCCAACTTTTCATCTATATTAGTTATTTTACTAGCAATTTCAGTAACACCTTTTGCGCCGTCAGTTACAGTATTTGACACTTCACCCATTGCATTGTTTATTTCATTAATTGATGAACTCAATTTTTCTGATAAACTGCTAAAATCATTCATAAAATTGTTCACTGTTTCAGCATCTTGACTATACTCTTTACCTGTCTCAACTAACTTATTGTAGTCTTTTAAAACAATTTGATTTATAAATTCAAGAAGCTTTACTGAATTACTTGATAAATTCT
This sequence comes from Clostridium sp., assembly GCA_036720575.1. Lineage (GTDB taxonomy): Bacteria > Bacillota > Clostridia > Clostridiales > Clostridiaceae > Clostridium_B. Next base: position 3,811 of record DAIMMR010000085.1, on the reverse strand, counting down.
TTACTGTTTCTGTAACTTCATTAACTACATTTTGAATATTGCCAGCTGTCTTTGCAGATTCCTCTGACAATTGTCTGACTTCATCAGCTACAACAGAAAATCCCTTTCCTGCTTCACCAGCTCTAGCTGCTTCTATTGAAGCATTGAGAGCAAGCAAACCTGTTTGATCAGTAATAGAAATTATGTCCGTAGACAACAAATTTATTTTTTCAATAGCCTTAGAATTTTCAATAGCTTTTTCAAGATTATCTTTCACAGAGGAATATATTTCATTGGCCTTTTCATTTGACTCAACTGCATCTCTTTTTAATTCTTCTGCTCTCTTTTCAATGCCGCTAGCTTTATTTAAACCCTCTACAGATTTTTGGGTCATGGAATTTACAGCATTTCCAATTTCATCAGATGAAGCTGAAACTTCCTCTACTGAAGCTGCATTTTGTTCCATACCAGCTGAAAGATTTTGACTTTCTGCTGATGCACCTTCTAAATTGACCTTTAACTCACCAGTTAATTTTTCCACTAACACAGCATTTGAATTTATTGTATCAGAAGACATTTTCATATCTTTAACCATTGTTCTTAATGCTTTTCTCATATCTTCTATAGAATTAGCCATTGTCCCTATTTCATCATTATACTTACACAGTTTGTCAAAGTTTTTTACATGGTTTAAATCTAAATTTGCTGTTTTATTTATAAGATTAACTATTTGAGTAATAGGATTAGTAATCCTCGTCGAAAACATATATCCTGCTGCTATAGCTAAAATTGATGCTATTATTGCTATAAGTATTATAATATTTCTCATAGATTTAACATCTTTTAACACCTCTAATTTATCAGAAGTTACTACTATAATCCAATTTGTTTCAGAGATAACCTTATATCCTGCTATTTTACCTACATTTTTAAAATTGTATTCAAGAATATCCTCTTTTACATTTTCACCCTTATTTAATTTATCAGCTACAGCTTTTATTTGGGGAGTTTCAGTTGGTTTACCTATTTTGCTCTTAGTTGGATGATATATCATATTGCCTTTATAATCCAATAAAAATCCATAGCTGGACGAAAAATTACTTACTTTAGAATCAGCTAGATACTTTGAAAAACTGCTTCCATATACTGCTGTACCGACATATCCTAAAATTTCGCCATTTGATTTTACAGTATTTGTAAACACTACTATTGGATTTTTAGTTACTTTCGACATCATAACTTCACTTACTGAAGCTTTACCTTCCAAACTCGGTTTATTATAGGATCTATCATTTAAGTTTTTGCCAATAGAATCCTTATCACTATCTGCAATTATATTTCCATTTGTATCAACTAAAAATATGTGTTCGAGACCTTTGTTCTCTTTAATATAGTTTTGTAAAGTTAAATTCATATTCTGTTTTTGCTTATTTAAATCATCAATATTACTAGAATCCTTATTTGTCTTAAGTAAATTTATAACCACATTTTTTTCTGAAAATATTTTAACCCCTAACTTTTCTTTTTCAATTATTGCACTTATAGTTTCAGCTGAATGATTACATATTTCTTCTATTTCTCTTTCCGTTTTAGTTTCTATTAAGCTGCTGGATCTATTATCAATAAATATAGTAGTTAAAGTCATTAAAGCAATAACAATTATTGCTATTAAAAGAGGTATTTTCTTTTTTATCGACATATAAACATCCCCTCCATATACTTCATAAAATACATTCTTTTATTTAACTTTATTTTCGTATATTTTGTCAAAATATTTAGTAAAATATTAATTTACAAAATATTGTGTTATGTTTAAGCACATCTACATCCCACCACTTTCTGCTTCTCCAACTAAATAAGATTCATTGATGCTTTTATCAGCAATAAGAGTTTTAAAATATACAGATTATTTCCAATTTAATTTTTTTACACACAAAGAATTTCACTAACTAAAAAAATCCTCTATACAACTATAATTGTATAGAGAAAAACTTTTTTTGGGAATATATAAAATTTTGACTTAATATAAAAATATTACGAAGCAACTTTTTAGAGGACAGAGGACAATGACGGTGAGTTTTCCTCCTTACGTCAGAAAACTAATTTATTTTTAAGACGTGGATTTCTCCATGTGAGAATCATACCATTTACCAAGCAATATTTTTAAGCAAGCAGCAGTAGGCACAGCTACAAGCATTCCTATAAGCCCCCCAACATTTCCGCCTACAAGTATCGCAATCATAGTAAATACTGGATGTAATCCTACACTATCTCCTACAATTTTAGGTGCCAGTAAGTTATTATCCACTTGCTGAACTACAAGCATTCCAATAATTGCCCACACTGCTGTAATAGGTTGCCCACTTAGCAGCGCCATCACTACCGCCAAAACAGTTCCAACAACAGGTCCTATATATGGTATCATATTACAAATACCTGCAATAATTCCTATGACTAAAGCATAATCTATCCCAATAAAATACAGTACAATAGCTGATAAAACTCCCACCATAGATGCCTCTAGCAATTGCCCTCTTATATATTTATAAAATGTAACATTCATAACATGTAATATTTCTTTTAATTTGCTCCCTGTTTTACTTTTTCCAAATACAAGGTCAAAGATTTTATTCCATAACCCTACAAAATACTCGGAATCTTGTATTAAATAAATACTTAATACTATAGCTATAAAAAATAAAGCTATATTGCTTACTATAGCTACAATAGAATTCGTCATTGCTCCTATACTTGCTGAAAAGTAAGATTGTACATAACTTACTATTTGAGCAATCTTATCATTTAAACTTGTAGGTATTGAAATATTTAAACTTTTTAACTTTTCACTAACAGAACTAACTGACAATGTTGAGTTATTTAAATATTCATTTAAATACGATGCCATATTTGCTATACTTGTATTTTGAGAAAGTTTTCCACCAATCATAATATATATTCCACTGATAACGGCTGCAAAAATAGCTACTACTAATGTATACACCCCTATAATTCCCACTACTCTTCTGTGTGATGCTTTTTTTAGTATCTTTTTCTTTTCTAAGAACTTTTCAATACTTTCCACTCCTGGCTTCAATAAGTACACAATTACTAGTGCCATAAAAAAAGGTTTTATAAGGTTAATAGTATTTTTTAACAGGTTCCACAGCAGAGCAAATATATTACCTATATTATTTAAAAATACTATAGCAATATAAATTAAAATCACTGTTACTCCTGCATATATACAGTATTTTAGTAATTTTTTATCTATTTTCATTTTCCCCTCTCTCTCTTAAGCTAACCTTATGTTTCTTATCTCACCACTTATTTTATCATGCTTCTGCATTTTTAGCTAATATATTTATTTATCTTAATATTTTCATCCGATCACTCCCATTTACTCCAAATTGAAGGCTCATATCCAACCGCAGCCTGTTTCCCATTTCTAACAATTGGAGTTTTAAAAAGCTTTGGATTCTTTAAAAGTATCTCTTCTTTTATATCACTGCTCCTTATTAGTCCAATATTTAATTTATCATATTCTTTTGCCTTACTATTTATCAAATTATCAATGCCTACTGCTGCCTTAAGGCTCTGTAATTCCCTTTTACTTATTTCTTTAATATTTAAATCTATAAACTGATATTTAATTCTTCTTTCTTTAAAGTAACGTTCAGCTTTCTTTGTATCAAAACACTTTTTCACTCCAAATATTTGAATATTCATTTTCAACTCTCCTTAAAATTATTGCCCCAATAAATAATCCTGAATATATACTATTTATCTGATGGCTACCTACTGTAACACTCCCACTTCTATCAAAGTGGGAGAT
>DAIMMR010000084.1:0-11940 GCA_036720575.1 Clostridium sp. | reverse complement strand
AAAAGCCTAAACCTCGTCCACGAAAGAAATTGGAAGAAATTATACATTATGAAAGTTGGAAGTAATTGATTATGAACGAATTACAAAAGGTATTGAAAATGGAACCAGAAATAATGTATAAACGCATCATAGCAACATAAAAGTAATATCAAATTTATTCACCCAGTTCTTTTTTTAAATCTGCTATATAAAGTGACTGCTGTTTTTTTAGATACAAACCTGCAAACAAATTCATTATAGGATTATTTACTGATACTTTTTCTGTAAATTCAATCTGGGTACCATTATTAACAGGAATAAAAGTTCCAATCCAATGACCCTTCATATTTTTATTAGCCATATCAAATTCATATCGCTCATAAGGCTTTTTTAAAGTAATGTTAAATTTAGTAGAAAAATTATTTTTTGTATATTCTGTAAAAGAGTTCCCATCTGCTGAAACATCAATTTTACTTAAATCGCTCCGCCACTCATATTTATTGTTGTTTGTAACTACTTCCCATACTTTTTTAATATCTGATTTAAATGTGGCTGTAATGGTTGATTCCTTCATAATACACATTCTCCCTCATAAATTTACTATTTATTTGTATGCTGTACAAATAAATTATACTATTTTATACAATATATTACTATATTTTGTTGAGTATTTTCCAACCAATTTGGGGAATAGGGATGCTTTAAGTCATTTAAATTCAGTGGATGGGAATTTAAATGAAGTGCATCAGGTGGAGTTAAAACTCCATCTGATGCCAAAAACTCTGTTTATATTTTTTTTACTGGGACTTGTATTTCGGTTAAGTAATCACTAGGATTTGCTTCATTACAAGGTCCTTTTAGAGGCAATTCACGGGCACTACCACATATACCATATCCATTTTCTTCAATCCATTGTCCAAGATAATTATATGCAGGAGCAATATTTGAAAACTCACCTGGAACTAAGATGCTTACAACCTGGTCTATTGGTACAGTTTCTTTGAAAGTAAAACCATCAGCATCATTTAATAATTTTTCAACAACAACTGCAACTTCCACGTCAACTGGCCCTTCTTTATAATCTTCATCGTGATAGGTGGCATAAGCAATATTATTACAAGAAATCTTTTTATCTTGGATATACTCGCCTAACCTTTGCCAGAGAATTCCTTCTACATCATATGATGGTATAGTATCTCTTAATGAGATAACCTTATATGATGGTACTGATTTTAGTGTAACATTATAATTCATATTGACTCTCTCCTTTTTCAAATTCTTAATTTTAGCATTGATTTTTCTTAGTTTTTCTTCTTCAGCTTTAATATTATTTTTCACTTCTGCTTCTTTTTGTTTTAAAATGTCTTTCAATTTGTCAGCAGATTGCTCATTTATAGCAATTGCTATATCAGATACATTAAACCCCATATCACGAAGGGAAACGATGAGATTAAGTTTAGTAATTTGCTTAGCTGAATAATACCTATATCCAGTGAATGTATCTATTTCAGCAGGTTTAAAAAGTCCCGTCTCATCATAATATCGCAGCATACGTACAGATACCATTGTTAGTTTAGAAAAATCTCCAATTTTAAACATAGAATCAACTCCCTAAAAATATCACTGCTAATTACAATTTAAGAATAATGCCTCACACCGTGTTAGAGTCAATATTTTATTTTTATACTTTAACATTAAATAAGGATAATGTGTAGTAGTCTGTTTATTTATGATTTCTGCCAATAAAGTAATACCCATTTGAGTTATTTCCATTCATAGTTGTATACACTACTTGTTTTAAAACCAGTTTTTCAAATGAATTTATACATTGTTCAACCCATTTTATATCGTGGTGTCTTACTACTGCACCTTCAGGAAGTTCAAATACACCATATTGATACTTGTCTTTAAATAACTGATAGCGATTTAAGTTTCGTTCATCAGTATTTAATAAAAAGTCGTTAATATAAATAATTCCATTTGGTTTTAAAACACGTTCTATTTCTTTCAGCAGCGCCATCTGTTCTGAGTTATCGATAATACACGTTAGTACAGCAAATAATATTACTGCATCACAACAATTATCTTCCATATCTATAGCTTTTCCTTGTTTCAATCTTAAATCAAGATATGGATATTGTTTTTTACCACGTTCTATCATATTTTCAGAAAAATCAATGCCAATTAAATTATGATAACCTTCCCCATATAATTGATTCAACGTCCTCCCATATCCACATCCCACGTCTAAAATAATGTCTTTTTTATCAACAAATTTAGCAAATTCTTTAAAATGAAATGGCGTTGTAAATTCTTTCTTTTCAGCAGCTAGATTCCAATATTCCTTTTGTTCCATAGTTAACCTCCTAATTTTCTTTTATTGTATTATAATTCATGTAAGAATATAATTGTATGAGAAATCTCACACTATTTATAATATAGGAGCAGATAAAAATGCAAATAATACAAGATCCAACTGTAATTTCAACTTATATAAATAAATTTCCTATAAATAATATTTTTGATTTTGATATATTGCCCTATATACATCTGGTTCAATTTAACATGGGGGAATTTATTATGAATGAAGGAAGTACACCTGAACAACTGTATTATCTAATTGACGGAAAAGCAAAGTTATATCTAACACATAAAAATGGTAAAGTATCAATAATTAATTTTATTGAATCTCCCTGTTTCATCGGAGAAATGGAACTTATTAGATCTCAAACTGAATCCAATAGTGTTCAAGCATTAACTATTTGTAATTGCTTTGCAATTTCAGTAATAAACTGTAGGGATAAACTATTGAACGATATTAAATTTTTAAAATATCTATGTGTATTTCTAGGTAAGAAAGCTATCACTAATACAAATAACTACACAAAAAATCAATCATATCCGTTAGAAAATCGTTTAGCAGCCTTTATTCTCTTAACCTCCAATAAATTACTATACACGGAAAAACATACTGAGGCATCAGAATTTTTAGGTGTTAGTTACCGCCATCTCTTATATGTATTGGCTGATTTCTGTAAAAGAGGCATATTGCATAAGGAAGATTGTGGTTATAGAATTATGGATTTGAACAGTTTAAATAAGCTCGTGAAAAAAATGAACATATAGTTGAATTACTACAGTAAAAATCATTAGAGTCTTTCCAATTTCCATCTTTTTTATTGCTTTTACTGCTGTAAATATTGTAAAAATGATTTGAAGTAAAAATACTATATAGGTCAGATTTTTTCCAACCTCTTTGAAGATAGAAGGTGCTTCAATGCATTGATGTGTAATGGATTGAGGCACCTTTTTTGTTCAGTTTATGAAAATTGAAAAACGGCTGGAAAATTTTCAGCTGATGCCTTTATTGTTAAAGGTTTTAGGGTTATAATGAAAATAAGGAATGGCTATTTTACTGTGGTTGAACCGTAACATGAGATGTATTTAAATATAGATATATGTTCATTTGAAGATTTTGTTGAGAAGTTGAACCGTAACATGAGATGTATTTAAATTTATTTTTATCATTAATCTTTTTACTTTCATATGGGGTTGAACCGTAACATGAGATGTATTTAAATACATATGATATTATAAAGAATTATAAATGGACTAATGTTGAACCGTAACATGAGATGTATTTAAATTAACCAGTTATTCCTTTAGATGCTAATTCATCCAACAGTTGAACCGTAACATGAGATGTATTTAAATCTCTTAGCCCACATAAGCCTGCAAGCAATATTGGAAGTTGAACCGTAACATGAGATGTATTTAAATCAAAAAGACTGTAGGTTATCAATTTAAAGAAAATGTACGTTGAACCGTAACATGAGATGTATTTAAATGATTCTGAATTTACAATATAATCTTTTCCGTTTTCGTTGAACCGTAACATGAGATGTATTTAAATTTAAAATTGATAAATGGAGCATTTAATACATTAAAAGTTGAACCGTAACATGAGATGTATTTAAATTATTCACAAGTGTCATCTCTTTTATCAATAACTTTTGTTGAACCGTAACATGAGATGTATTTAAATAACAAAAGCTATTGATACTTCGATAGATAAAATGAAGTTGAACCGTAACATGAGATGTATTTAAATACAATGTTACCATTTGAAATGAGTGAAGGTCAAATAGTTGAACCGTAACATGAGATGTATTTAAATAAAGTTATCAACTAGATTAATTAAGGATTATGATAGTTGAACCGTAACATGAGATGTATTTAAATCAATACTTCCATTTCTTGCTGAAACTTTTAGTACGAGTTGAACCGTAACATGAGATGTATTTAAATGGAACTAGTTGATTAACATAGTCTTTTATTCTATTAGTTGAACCGTAACATGAGATGTATTTAAATTTATATATCCCATACCATCTTTTAATTGAAAACATAGTTGAACCGTAACATGAGATGTATTTAAATTAAAATTCTTGATGAGTTGTTATAACGCCATCTATTGGTTGAACCGTAACATGAGATGTATTTAAATTTGTCTGAACCGCTTAATTTTTCTTGTTGCTCAGCAGTTGAACCGTAACATGAGATGTATTTAAATGTAATTCCGTAATTAACTCTGCCAACAGGTTGACCGTTGAACCGTAACATGAGATGTATTTAAATTAATTTTGTAAAGCTACTTTTTGGATTACCAGTAATGTTGAACCGTAACATGAGATGTATTTAAATTCAACTATATCTGCAAACGGTAACTTATAACTTCCTGTTGAACCGTAACATGAGATGTATTTAAATTTATTTTTTATAACGATATCTTTCTTTACTTTATTGTTGAACCTTAACATGAGATGTAAAAATAAAAATTGACAATGGATAGTGGAAAGTTGATAGTAGATGTAAATTTTAACATGATATATGGAATTAGCTCACATAATCAAATATAGGATTTCTAACTGAAGTCAACTTCCAAGTTAGAAATCCTATACCTTTAAGAATTAATATTAGTGTCCATAAAACTGTAAATATTTTTCAATATTTGATTTTATATATTCGGCACTGTGATTACCACAAAATACATGATTTTCAGAAGTTACGCCTTTTCCCTTCAATATTTTATGTAAAATTGAACAGCCTTCATAAAAACCACCTTCGTCCTTATCTCCAGCATCAAGATATACATCAATATCAGGAGAAATATTACTGTTTCTGGCAATATGTATGGGATCATATTTTTCCCATATATCCATGTCTTTAAAATATGGTTTGTCTTCATCTTCAAGTTTCAGTTCTAAAGCAGGCACATGTCCTCCAACTTTTGAAAACAAGGATTGATGTCTTAGGGCATTGTGAAGGGCTGCATAACCACCGGCAGATATTCCACCTATATATCTTCCTTTTCTATCTTTTATGGTATTGAAGGTTTTATCTGTTAGAGGTATTATTTCTTTTATAAAATAATCTTCATACATTCCAAGTTTTATGACTCTATTGCTATTTCCGGGATCAGGTACTTCTTTACAGATTAAGGATGAATTCAAGCCGCGGCTGTTTTCATATCTTGGACATATAATTATCATAGGTTTTATTTTTCTCCTATTTATCATTTCATCGGCTTTAGTATCTATACCCAGCTCAAGAAGAATATTTTCATTTCCACTTCTTCCATGCAGAAAATATAACACAGGCAGGGGAGTTGAATCATTATGGACTTCAGGCAAGTATACCGACACAGCCATTTCTTTACGAAGTATATTGCTGTAAAAATTTATTTTTTCCACCTTTGATTTTTTCACTTTATATCACCACTTTAAAAATTTTTATGTTCATTAATAGAAGGTATTTGTATTATAATACTTGTATTAGCGGTATAAAGCAAGAATTGTATTGCTGAAATTTAGCACAATTTTGATATAAAAATATAGGTACAAAAAATGCATTATTGACTGATACCGTGGGTATTGGTTTATACTATAAATAGTATCTAAGGGGGAATTTTTATATGAAGATAAGTGAAGTTACGGAGATCACATCTCTTACAAAAAAAGCCATAAACTATTATGAGGAAAATGGACTTATCAGTCCTTCAGTAAATAAGGAAAATAACTATAGGGATTATACTAGGGAAGATATTGAAAAATTAAAGCAAATCTCTGTTTTAAGAAACTTTGATATACCAGTAAAAAAGATTAGAGAAATATTAGTGAACCCTAAAGAAATGGAAAAGATATTTACAGAACATTTAAATAAGATAAAGGCACAAATTTTAAATATGGAAAGATCCAAGGAGATTTTCCAGCTGTGCATAAATGACATTAATTTTCCAAATTCCGATATAGGCAAAGTTACTGATGACATGATGCTGTTAAAAAGAAGCCTTGACATGAGTGAAAGAGAAAAAGAAGGATATATGAAAAAAGAGCTGATACGCATCTTTCCTGGATTTTTTGGTAGATACATCTGTTTGAAGTATTCAAATTACCTTGATGAGCCAATTGACAGCAGAGAAAAGGAAAATGCCTGGATTCATCTTGTTAAAACACTTGACGACAGTCATGAGTTAAAAGTTAATAAAGAAATATTAGAAAGCATGGAATCAGATGAAATTGATTGGAATTTGCTTGAAGAAATAATTAGAAACAGAGATAAAGATTTTTATTCAATGAATAAAGAAGACATTCAAAATTATGTAGATAACTTGTATGATGCTGAACTAACTGAAACTGATTTGAAATTATTAGAGCAGTTTATAAGTTATGCAAGTTCTAAGGATAATATAAAATATATGAACGATTTACTTAAATTAATAGATGAAGATTTAAAGGTACTAAGTTCAAAGTACAAAAAATTTCAAGAAAATCTTTCATCAGTTAATTGTGAAATGAAAAAAGTGTATACAGAGAGTTCTAAGGTTAGTGCTGATGAAATTGAAAATAATATGGGTACAACTACTTTACCTGAGATGACTTTTGTTGGCTGCGAATACAAAAAAATTATTCCCCCTGGCAAAACACCTAAGCTAGTTGAGAATTTTAGAAAAAGAATTGATGAAATTAGTAATGTGATAGATCTCGATGATATTTATACGATAAATGGGATAGACAGTCTCCCTCAATATGAAAAGCCTAAAACTTTAATTCACAAATTCGGCTTTTCATTTATAGTAGGGGTACAAGTTTCGAAAGCAGTACAAGTACCGAAAGACATGCAAGTATTTACTATACCTTCTCATAAGTATGCCTGGTATACTACTTCAGAAAGTAAAAATTTAAAGAGGTTTATGAAAAATGAAATACCGTTAATTACATCCATTTCGCAGAGGTATAAAATTGTAAAGTTTCCCGTACTGACGTTATACAGCAACGATTATAAAGGTACCGGGGAGTCAGCTGTTTATAACTATATGCCGGTAGAATAGGGGGAACGTACTTGCTTCAGGTACGTTCTCAAATTTTTAAAGCTTTTTATACTATTTTAATTCATACTTTATTTTATTTATTATAGTATTGTCAGAAATTGTAAATAAGTTATCTATAAGATCAGTTTTAAAACTTCCTATACCAGTAACATGTTGAGAAAGTTCCCCGCATATTCCCATAAGTGATACAGCTAAAATAGTACCATCAAATATATCTAAGGAAGAAATATAACTTGCTATGAGTGCAGTAACCATACATCCTGTACCTGTTACCATTGAAAGCATTTCACAGCCGTTTTTTATTAAATATGTTTCGCAGCCGTTAGTTACTACATCTACTGCACCAGTAGCTGCAATAACAGAATTTGTTCTAAGGGATAGTTTTTTCACAATTTCTATATTTTTATCAAAGTTATCATCTGTTATCTTATCACATTCCCCTGCATCTATTCCTTTTGCATTGCTTTCTATACCACAAATTGCTTTTATTTCAGATAAATTACCTTTGATGACGTCTGGATGGCACTGAGAAATAAATTTTTTTGCATAATTAAACCTCAATTTACTGCAACCAACACCAACAAGATCAATTACTTGGGGCATTCTTTCTTTAAAGGCCGTTCTGCCTGAAATCAACATGGATTCCATTCTAACATCGGTTATATTTCCAAGGTTAACTCCAAGTGCATTAGAGGCAGATGTAATTTCAGAAACCTCTAGAGGGTGTTCGGCCATGATAGGCTTTGCCCCAATAGCAAGTATTACATTTGCACAATCATTTATTGAAATTGGATTTGTAATATAATGAATAAGAGGTTTTTTTATTTTAACATTGTGTTTTATTTGCAATAGGTTGTTTATCGGTATCTGTTGATTTTTCATAGACTTTTACCCCCAAGTTTTTCTGAATCTTTATAAGCATTCCATTTTTGCTTAATGCTCCTAAAAAAATAAAAGCAATTGTTCCACCAATAATTGTAGCAGTAAAGAATAAAGGAATATAAAACATAAGTGAAAGTCCTTTTTTGCCCCAGAAATATGTCATAATAGGCGATGAGACAATAGCGCCTATTATGCCTGTTCCGATAACTTCACCTAAAACTGCAAAAATCAAAGTATTCTTAGATATTCTATATAAAAATCCTGCTAAAAAAGCTCCAAAAACAGCACCTGTCAAAGCTAAAGGTGGAATTCCCATAACAAACATTCTTATAATTCCAATACAAACAGCACAAAGCAGCGCATACCAAGGTCCAAAAAAAACTGCACATGTAATATTTATAACAGAAGACATAGGACACATTCCTTCTATACGAAGAATTGGCGAAATGACAACTCCCATTGCCACCATCATTGCCAGCATAAGTTTTTTTAATAGTTTCGAGTTCCTTTCCATAATAAAATACCTCCATAATAATATTTATTTTCTGAAGTTGTCACATAGGAAATAAACATCATTATTGTAGGTATAATTTTAGAGTAACTAAATAGCAATTCCCTATATGACAAATCATATTGGCCGCGGTCGAAACTCAAAAGCTTCCTCTCACCTTGAAACACAAGTTCCCTCGCTATTTAGTTGTACTTTTAGTATAAAGCCCTGGGCGCTCCCCCACTGCTTTTTAAATATAAATAAAAATGGAACATACCTTGTAAGGCACATTCCATCTACACTCATAAAATATACAAAAACAGCATAAATTAAATATTTCCTTACGTCGGCATTATCCGAATCAAGTTATAGGTCGAAGTATATACTTCCTCTCAGCATGCTTAAGCATGCTCCCTTTTTATGAAAATCATACCATATGTCTTCTAAGTATGCAAATTTTTTTTATTTTATTATAAATATTTTTTAAATCCTTTAACGACATCATTATTATATCCAATTGATTCATAAAATTTATGAGCATCCTTCCTATTTAAAGCCAATACTAACACTGATCTATTTGCATGCTTTTCTTATTGTGCATTCTAAAAGCAGTGAGCAGTGCTCCGAAGGCACATACAATGGTTAGAACAATATATACATATTTCATTCCATATACAAAAATATCATCTCTTCCTGTAATATAGTCTGTTACACGATATCCTATCTTAATGCTCATAAAACTATATAGAAGGCTTGTGGAAAGTATAATTCCTATAATTTGTCCTAAGTTTCTTACAAGAGAATTGACACTGCCGGCTATTCCCAGTTCATTTTTAGGAACTGTTGACATTATGAGTGAATTATTTGAAGGCTGAAACAATGATTGTCCTAAAGCTAATACCACAATATAAATTATAATCTTCGTGATAGAAGAATATTGATTTAAAAATGACAGGAATATAAAACTTATACTCATAAGCAAAAGTCCTAAAAAACTTAAAAGCTTGGAGCCTATTTTGTCTGACAAGTTTCCTGAAAGCGGAGAAATCACAGCCATGACCAGCGGCTGTACCATCATTATAAGACCTGTTATACTAGAGTTTAGTTTCATTGCATCTTGAAGATAAAAAGGTATTATAATTGTTGAAGCACTTAGACAAATAAATGAAATAGATGCACAAAACAAGCTTAGAGAAAATACGTTGTTCTTAAAAATTTTCATTTGTATGAGAGGTTTTTCTATTTTATTTTCTAATACAATAAATGCTGCTATAAATAGAATTGATACAATAAATATTGTAATTATAACAGGATTCTTATATCCAATCTTTTGTCCTTGAATTAGGGAACCAAATAAAAATACCATTGACAGAAAAATAAAGGTTGATCCCTTTACATCAAGTTCACTATTTATTTCTTTATTTTGGGTTTTACTATGAGGCAATACTTTTAAAGCAGCTATAAATGCAATTACCCCGATAGGTACATTGACGAAAAATATATAATTCCAGCTTAGATAGTAGGTAATAAATCCACCTGCAGGTGATCCTATTAAAGTTCCCAGGGCAACAGAGGATGCCAAAATTCCAAGGGCTTTTCCCCTTTCATTTCTTGGAAAAACCTGAGTTATAATACCTTGATTGTTGGCCATGTAAGCTGAAGCACCAATACCTTGTATGATTCTAAATATAATAAGCTCTGTAAATGAAGTTGAAATGCCGCACGTGAAAGAAGCGATAGTAAAGACAAGCATTCCAAATTTAAATACCTTCATTTTACCTATTATATCACCTAGTCTTCCAAATATTAAAATAGTTGAGCAAATCGAGATGATATAACTTGCTACTACCCATTCTATAGATACCATAGGTACTGAAAGTTTCTTTGACATTACAGGCAGAGCTACATTTACAATATTAGAAACAAGACAGGACATAAAAGTCATAGATATAACAACAAGTAAAATTCCGTATTTATTTTTATATTCCATGTAAGTTAGATAACCCCTTTCTTTCTATAATAGTAGTATTTTATTGATATTTACTAGTGAAATATCTAGATATATAATAACAATATACGTATTGAATTTCATTAAATATATTGATTGATATTAGCACTATATTGATATAAGGAGATGCTGCAATTATAAATAAATCTAAAATTAATTATTATTATAAAGATATGCCCAATAAAAATTTTTTTGTAGATATATTCAAAGTAAAAGTTAACAAGCCGGGAGCTACATTTGAAGAAAATTGGCATGAGCATCTTCAATTTTTTTATTTTATCCAGGGTAGTGCTTTGATCAGGTGCAATTATAAAAGTATTCATGTAAAAGCTGGGGATTTTATAATTGTAAACAGCAATGAACTTCATTACTGTGAAAGCTTATGTGATAATTTAATATATTATATTATAAGGGTTGACCTTTCATTTCTCTTTAGTAGTCAGATGGACTCCTGCCAGACCAAGTTTATGGTACCACTGGCAAAGAACCTTATTTTATTTAAAAATCTAGTTAGAAATGATAAGGACATACTCAATTGTGCAGATAAAATTATTGAGGAGTATTTTTCAAAAAGGCTTGGATATGAACTGGCTGTAAAAGCATATATATATGAGATTATTGTACTGCTATTAAGAAAATATGTTGAAAAAATTTTAACAGCAGGTCAATTTAACTGTCGAGTTGATAGTCTAAATAGATTAAAAAATATATTTCTGTACATCAACGAAAATTTTACTGAAAAAATAACTTTAGATGAAATTTCAGAAATGGCTCATATTAGTAAAGAGCATTTTTGCAGGACATTTAAACAAATTACAGGTAGATCTTTAACGAATTATATAAATAACCTTAGAATACAAAAAGCAGATTTATTGCTGCAAAAAACTGATTTAAATATAACAGAAATAGCACTGAATTGTGGATTTAGTGATGTAAATTATTTCAGCCGTATATATAAAAAAGTTAAAAATGTATCGCCACTGAATTTTAGAAAAAATTTCTGTAGTAATTTAGTTAAAAAAGTTTGAAGGATAAAGATATGTTAAAATAATTATTAAGAAGGGAAGTAGATGATATGATTGAAGAGATTTGGGCACGCAGGAGTATAAGAAAATATATGGATAGAGAAGTTGAAAATGAAAAAATACTGCAGTTGATTGAAGGCGCAAGGCTTGCTCCATCAGGAAGTAA
>DAIMMR010000674.1:0-1631 GCA_036720575.1 Clostridium sp. | reverse complement strand
ATCCAATTTTACCATTTAGGTAATAAAATTCCTCTTTTAACCGATTGAGTAAAATTTGTCACCATTAATATCTACATCTTGAGATATTTTTTCAATTTCATATCCAAACACACCTATAACTAATTCTTGATCCAACTTCTGCAACTTTTTAATTAATTCTTTTACTTTCATTTTTATTCTCCTTTTTAATAAATTAAATTTACTTGTTCAACATAGCTTTTACCTATTTAATTTTTGGCTCTGCTAACAACATTTTTGGTTTTTCTGTCCACCAAGTATCGGGGCATACTTTTATATCTAAGTGATAATCAATGCAAAAGTATAAATCTTTTACATATTCAAAAGATATTTCTATAACTCTACCTAAATATGCACCATAATACTCTTGTTTTTCAGGTAATTTTTTAAACATTTCTTCATATTTTTCAAGTGGTATAATTATTGAAACATCAATATCTCTTGGAATTTCCTTATATAAAGCAGAACCCACTAAATAAACAGGATATCCAAATTTATCTGCTACTTTTTGTGCTGACTCTTTTAATTTTAAGAATGCACCCCATGTAATAGGTTTGTAATCGAAATCATGTGGTCTTGCTTTCCCTAAAACTGGTTCATTCATTTGTTTCGTCTCCAAAATATATAGGATTAATTTGTCTTATCACTTGATTAAACTGTTCACAATTTTTATCATTATCTTGTGGACATTTACCTAATCCTAATTCACATTCATGCCAACAGTGCCAATCTTGACCTATTGTTTTTGAACAAAATTTACTATGTATACATGCATATAACATTTTTTACCTCCAAATGGTTTTAATATAATTCTTTATTATCTTCTATTTCTTTAATGAATTTAACTTTTTTGAATTTAAATGTTCCGCTATAAGAATCTATATCAATTAAATCCTCTTCTTTAACATCTAACTCTATTAATGCAGACTTTTCAGCATATGAATATGAAAAACCAAATCTATCTTCATATAAACCGCAGTAAATTCCTGTGCCACTTCCATTTCCTACAGCAAATATATCGTCATTCATTTTGTATTCAAATTTTGTATCATAATAGCTATAATATTTATCTTCTTTTTTCATAACGAATTTATAAAGTTTGTTATCTTTTATAATATCCCCAAATAAATTCACTTTTTCATACATGTCAATATTTTTATCTATTACCGATTTTGATATATTCGAAATTCCATCCCATGTGTGTTTGTAGTTTTTACCTTTAAATTCAAAGTATTTAATTTTGCATTTTGTAATTTCAGCTACAAATAAATCAAAATCATTAACTTCAAAATTAGTAGGCGTATAGTTAAAATATTCGTCATTAAGGCACAAAGTAGACATTTTTTCTATGGTACTTACTAAATCAAATTCTTCGTTTTCTTTTGGTTTTAAAAACTTATCATAATTAATTCCGTACATTCCACCTACTTGTTCCTTGAATTGTTCGTATGTATTAATTTCTAATAACGTACAAGTTAACATTATTCTCATAAATTCGTCTTTACTGATGGTATAACCTTTAGTTTTATACTTATCAATTCTAAACGCTGATACTAACGGATATGCAGTTTTAGAATTGAATTTTAATATTTTTTGTGCATTATGTTTTAAGA
>DAIMMR010000083.1:3379-11972 GCA_036720575.1 Clostridium sp. | reverse complement strand
CCATCCATAACTGGATCATTTGACCAGGTTGTAAGTTTATTTTCCCTACTATTTTTATTCCATGTATAAGAAGTACCACTTTCAGAAATATGGAATCCAAACTTTTTGTTTGAAATTACATTTATCCAGGGAACCGGAGTATGATTATGATCTTTTAGCACTATAATATACGATTTTCCTTGTGAAGAAAATCCCCCTACCTCATTAAAATACTGAAGCTCCGGAAGTTGAAAATGATAAGAAGATTTGTTTTCAAAAGCTAAACTTGTATTTTCACCAATCTTCTCCATACTACTATTTGGTAAATATATACTATCTTCAATCTGCTCAAACAGTTCTCCCTTATCTCCATCTATTACAAATTTAGATATGCCTATAAGGAGTTCTATATCTTCTTTCTTCATGGTGTCTTTATTATATAAAAATATTCCCCCATCTATATTTTTCTTATATCTTGAAGCTTTAGAATTCACAGCATCCCCTAACTTATTTTGAAGAGACTGCATATATGAGCTATCTTGTAAATTTATAAAAACTAAATCTACCGACAACCCTTTCCACATCCAGTACTCATGTGCACTTAAAAGCTGTCTTACAAGTGACATGTGATTTTCATTTCTTATAATGGCAAGTACTATAGGTAAGTCACCTGAAATTCCATAAGCCCATAAAGCAGACTGTCCTTTTCTTATATTCATAATATATTCTTTTCTTTGCTCAAGGGAGCTATTTAAGAATAAAATCCTTGAGGCCATTTTTTGATACATATTTATTTGATTGGATTTTATACCTAAATATTTCATTTCCATCTGAGATTCTGTCCATGACAGTTTAAATACTCTATTTACATTAAACATATCCCTATACTTATTTCCAATTTCGATTGCCTTTTCTCTGGAACTTGTAATTGCAGTAGTATACGCTACCTTGCAGGTTTTCCCTGGATCTACAGCTATTCTTACCCTAATGCTTATTACAGGATCAATTATAGCTCCTACGGACTTAGTAAGCTGCACATCATTATCCATTGCCCTTGGGTTTCTTAGATTCCTATTTCTTCCTATAAACTTCATCCTACTGGTCTCATACTGGATAGAGCCTAATTGTTCTCCTTCCACTGCTATAGTCTGCACCAGCCATGGCCTTTTTTCATCCTTTTTTCTAGGTCTCCTACTTGCAAGCAAACATACAGGATTGTGTATAAATTCAGTCTCTATAAATAATTTTTGGAATGCAGGGTGAACCAAATCTGCATTATAAGGTGACAAAGTTACTTCCATATAACTGGTTATTTCAACTTCTCTCCTCTTTTCACCTGTATTTGTAATAGAAATTCTTCTCACTTCACCTTCTTCTTCCTGACATACAGTAACTTCTGTATAAGTTCTTAAGTTTCCATCTTTTCTTCTAAATTCTGATTTATCAGGCGAAAATACTACTTCATATTCCTCTCCTTCATATTCACAAGGTTCATAAGTAGCACTCCAATATTCATTTGAATTTATATTCTTTATATAAAAAAACATTCCCGTATCATCTTTTGTAGCATCCTCACGCCATCTATAAATTGTCATGTTCCCTCTTTTACTATATCCACTGCCGCTATTGGTTATCATCATAGAATAACTATTGCTAGAAATTATATTCACTACGGGTATTTCTGTACATGCTCCCGTAAACTTTCTAGCAATTACATTTTCATTCTTTACTATAGGTTTTTCATTTACACTATGTTCTTCATGATTATAGATTATATTCTTAGGAATCTTCTCTTGAAGTAAAAGTTCTGCAGATTTTACCTTAGGGATTTTATGAAATCTTTCCTGAAGTACATTTTCCATAAGCACATTATCCAGTGACATAAAACTCATTCCCTGATGATGTACCATAAAGCACTTTACCAGAGCACACTTTTGCTTTCTTGCAAGTCTTTCCTTGGTATAATCTATAGCTTCATAAAATCCATATCTGCCCTCAGCCTTAGATTTTATAAGACTTTTTACGTTACAAAATGCACTTTTAAAATCAACCTGAAGAGCCATTAAGGATGCATAAGGTGCAATTACCAACTCGTTAATAAGTCCCCTTTTTAATCCAGCTGCCGGTATTCCAAAAGCCTTGTACTGATATATAGAATTTATGTCAAAGTCATAGTAAGCAGATTCTGAAATTCCCCAGGGGATTCTTCTTTTTTCACCATACTTTTTTTGGGCTTTAACCACATATTCATAGGTTTCACTTAACAAAGTATTAGGGAAGTTTTTCATAATTATAAGGGGCATTAAATATTCAAACATAGTTCCAGACCAAGAAACTAATGCCTTTCCACCTCCCATAGAAGCCATGGATCTACCAAGATTAAACCAGTGATTTTGTTTAATCTCACCTTTAGCTATGGATACAAAGCTAGCCTGCCTTGCCTCAGATGCTAAAAGGTCATAATAATTTTTGCCAATAGTATCTTTTTCAACATCATATCCTATAGCAAAAAGCTGTCTTTTTTTACTATAAAGCATGCTAAAATTATGATCTTCATCAATGGTTCTTAATTTTCCTATTATATTTTTTACATTAGATATGAAATTACATAAATTTAATTTACTGTTCAATAATAATTTTTTCAAGTCATCTTTATGTCTATTTTCTTCTTCTAAAAAATCTCTTTTATTACCTTTATCTATAAGATTAATCAGTTTGTCAAAAGCTTCTGGAACCTCTTTTAAAGGAATTTTAGTTGCCAATTCATTCAATTGACATCTAAAGTCATAAAACTTGTCATTTTCCTTTATGAAAAAAATCCAGGGGAAAAATTCATTTAATTCATCCATAAATTTACAGGTCATATTTTTAACTTTCTCATTCCAATATAAGTCCTTACCAGTCCCTATAAACTTCACACATTCTCTATTTAAATCCTGCAAGAAACTTTCTAAGGAAAATATAGTTAAATTATCCTTAGAAAGTTTATCTATAAAATTATCATAAGCATATTCAATTTTAAGATTACTATATAATTCATTTTGCGCTAGCTTCAAAGTATCCTTAAATCCATCTGGCAAATTTTTATTTATTATAGGATAGCTCAAATATTCTTCCAATGATTCTTCTGTAAGCCACATGTATGCCACTAAATTTCCGCTATCAACTGTAGATATAAATCTAGGCTTTAGAGGAACTTTATTTTTTATGTCATACCAATTATAAAAATGTCCCCTATACCTTTCTAACGACTCCATATTGGATATTATATGTTGGAGCCTATATATGAGCTCTTTTATACCTATATATCCTAAGTCGTAAGCAACTATATTAGAAGAAATTCCCATAGCCATATTAGTAGGGGAAGTTCTGTAGGCTACTCCCTTATACGGTTCTTCCTGATAATTGTCCGGAGAAAGCCAATTACTTTCAGGTGATATAAAATCTTCAAAATAAGCCCAAGTTTCTCTTCCCAATCTTCTCAGTACATCTTTTTCTTCCTTGTGAATCTCTTCCTCAGTATTTTTTCTCTCATTGCTTATGTTAAATGCAATCCACGGTGAAAAAATCCAGATTATACAGGAAGGTATTACCAAAACAGCATCTTCTACAGAGCTTCTAAATCCTAAAAAAGCTATAATAATACCTAATGCACTGCCTATCCACATAGATCTTAAATAACTTTCCAATCCCTTTTTACAAGTGGCCTCTGCATCTGCTGCAGTCTGCCATTGAAGTAAGTTTTTTTTACTTATAAAAAGCCTGTAAAGAGTCCTAATTATAGCATCTAACATCAAATATGCCTGATAAGGTAGAAAACTTAGTATTAGAAAAAATTGTTCTACTACAGTTTTAAAATTACTTATTTTACCCGAAAGTCCATTTCCCTTTATAGGTGAAACTACTGTTTCAGATACATCAAAAAGTATAGGTGAAAGTATTGAAACAAAAGCTACTACTAAAAAATCATTTAAATTTTCAAATAATGTCATAGACACTATAATTAACACCATTATGGAGGGTGCTATAATGCTTCTTCTTAAGTTATCTATTATCTTCCACTTTGATAATCTATTTAAAGAACTTTTTTTAAATAACCAGGGAAGCAGCTGCCAGTCTCCTCTTACCCACCTATGAAGTCTTTTACAACTGGTATTATAATAAGCAGGATATCCATCTACAAGTTCTATATCAGTCACAAGAGCAGCTCTTGCATAAGATCCTTCTAAAAGATCATGGCTTAATACAGAATTTTCAGGTATTTCATCTTTTAAAACACTGTTAAATACATCTACATCATAAATGCCTTTACCCGTAAATATACCTTCGTCAAATAAATCTTCATACACATCAGAAATGGCATTTGTATATACGTCTATTCCTGTTTCGCCTGAAAATATGCTGGAATGGAGTGTTTTATTTGCACTTAATACACTGACGCTTACTCTAGGCTGCATAATGCCGTGTCCCCTTATTACTTTTTTACCGTCACGATTTAGATAAGGTATGTTTAGAGGATGAGCCATAGCCCCTATGAGCAATCTAGCTGTATCTTTAGGCAATTTAGTATCTGCATCCAAAGTTATAACATACTTTACATCATATAAGTTTTTTATATCACCACTTATAACATCATAACTTGTATTATCGTTTCCCCTTATAAGAGAGTTGAACTCCATTAACTTACCACGTTTTCTTTCCCATCCAATCCACTTTCCCTCTTTCTCATTATATTTTCTAAACCTGCTTAAAAAATAGAATTTGTCTTTTTGCCCTTGAGAATATTGCTTATTTAATTTTTCTATTTCATTTAAAGCTGTATCTACTATTAATTTATCATCTTTCTTTTCTCTTTCAAGACTATCCTTAAAATCACCCAATAGTGCAAAATACAAATTTTTTTCTTCATTTGCCAGATAATAAACCTCCATATCACCTATAAGTTTTTTAACCTGCTTAATATCATTTATAATAGCAGGTATTACTACTACCGTACTGAACTTTTCAGGTACACCATCTCTAAATTCAATTTTAGGTATAAACCTTGGTTTCACAAGTTTATTTACACTCCAGTTGAATATAGATATAAATATATCACTTAAAGGTATAAAGAGTATAATTGCTCCTAATATATATTCCCACAAAGGTAAATTCTCTACATAAAAATTTATGCCACTTATGAGCGCATCTAGAAAAATAGTTCCAAATACAATACTACCTATATAGAAATTAACTGTTATTTTATTTTGAGCTTTGTAATGCAAATTTTTATATTCTCTTGTACTGTTTTTTATTTTTTTCTCAAGACAGCTTATACCCTTATCGATCAAATAATACCCTACATGTTTTTCGTATTCTTCTCCACAAGCTTCTTTTGCACACTCTATAGCTTTCTTGGCTATAAAAGATTCAGGTATGTTTATATTTTTAGACATTTTCTCTATTCTATGTCTGTAATAATCCTTAGACTTAAAATCCATTTCACTGTAAATTCCTGCTGGATCCATTTTCAATATTTCTTCTACATAGGACAATCTTTCAAAATTTTCTTTCCAGTTCAATGAAGATATTTCTACCATTCCACTTATGGAATTTTCCATAGAAATCTGGCATACACCCTGCTTTTGATGATTTATATTTACCATCCTTTTAACGCTACTGTCTTCTTTATCTAACTCTTCATCTATCCATTTGTATATTTCAGCATTTCCTATAAAATTATCCCTTAATATTTTAATAAATCCTTCTGTAAAATGGGGTGTAAATTTAATGTTTTTATCCTTTAACTTATGAATTATTTCATTTTCATTCTCTTTAGAATTTATAATATTCTCTGCTTCACTTTTTGCCCTCTTTCTTTCTTTTTGCATAAATACCATACGATCAGTTATACTACTTATATTTTGAATCAAGGCTATCCTTATCATTATAGGTATTGCCCAGAGTTCTCCACTTTTTAATATTGTGTTTTCCTGATATGCATTTATGAATGTCTCTATGGTATCTTCTTTTACAGTTCCTTGAGTTTTTGATAACATTTGCCTAGCAATGTAGTATATTCTAGGAAAACCCTTCATAGTACCTTCAGTCATTACAGGGAGATTTTTATAATATTTTTCAGACATATTATTTTTTATATCTTTGTATTCCTTTTTTACCAAATACAAATTATCTAAAAGCCATTCGGCACAGGATACTATTTCCTCTCTATTTTTAATTTCCTCATCAAAAAAATTGTATCCAGCTAAAATTCTTCCGTAACTTTTATCCAAACTCTTTATTAATTGCTTCTTGCAGCTTTTTCTTTGAACTGCAGACGGAACAGTTGATATTTCTCTAGCACATTTCTTTAAATCTTCTCTATCAACAATTAGTGTAGAAATATCCTCTCCTACATTTTCATTTTCACAATCAACCTTATTGAGTTTACTATAAGTCATCATGAGCAATAAAATTATCCCTATACCTATAATGCATACAATGTAAAGCATAAAAAATCCATCCTTTCCTGTGAAAAAGAATTTTGCTTTGATTATTGTTCCCAATAAAACCACAAAATATTAAGTCACACTCAGGATGGATTTAAATTATAACATTATTTCATTTTCTATTAGATCATCAAAGGTTTGTCTTTTAGCAATTAACCTTGCCTTGCCTTCCTTTACTAAAACTGCTGCAGGTTTTGGAATCTTATTATAATTACTAGACATAGAATATCCATATGCTCCTGTGGTAAACACAGCTAATATGTCACCGCTTTTGCTTTCCGGGAGCTCCACATCTTTTATCAATATGTCTCCCGATTCGCAGGATTTTCCAGCTATAGTAACTGTTTCTTTTGCACCGCCATTTACTCTATTTGCTAGAACACACTCGTATTTTGCACCATATAAAGCCGGCCTTATATTGTCCGCCATGCCTCCATCTACAGATACATATTTTCTTACGCCTGGAATATTCTTTATAGATCCTACGGTATAAAGAGTTGTTCCCGCATTACCAATTATAGACCTACCAGGTTCTATCACAAGAGTAGGAAGTTTTAAATCAAGCTCTTTAGCTTTTTCCCTTGCCTTTTGAAGTATAACACTGCAAAAATCTTCTACAGATTTAGGTTTATCCCCTTCGGTATAGTATATTCCAAATCCTCCACCAAGGTCTAATTCTTCTACTTCACATCCCAATTCATCTTTTATTTTTTTAACTAAATTTAACATAATTTCAACTTCGTCTTCATAAGGTTTGGTCTCAAATATTTGAGAACCTATATGACAGTGGATTCCAGCAAATTTTAAATTAGGAAAATCAACTGCACTTTTTATTATATTCATAACTTCATCATTTAACATGGTAAAACCAAATTTAGAATCTATTTGACCAGTTTTTATATAGTCATGGGTATGAGCTTCTATTCCTGGTGTCACTCTAAAGAGTATTTCTTGTATTTTACCATATTTCTTTGCTGTGGAATTTATCTTTTCCATCTCATAGAAGTTATCTACTACAAACTTACCTACTCCCAGTTTTACTCCCATATCTATTTCATCTAAAGTTTTATTATTTCCATGAAAATAGACCTTTTCCATAGGAAATCCGCTTTTTAGTGCAGTATACAATTCTCCATCTGATACTACATCCAAATACAATCCCTCACTGTTTATTATCTGACACATAGCCAAAGTTAAAAAGGCTTTACCTGCATAAGTGACCTTATTAGCTTTATTAGCCTCGAAAGATTTGTAATATCTCCTGCACCTATCCCTTACTAATTCTTCATCCATTACATAAAGAGGAGTCTTAAATTCTTTTACTAATTCCCCTGTACTCATCCCACCAATGTATAAAACATTGTTTCTGATTTCCATGCTACCCATCATTTTCACACTGGTTTCCTCCTAAAAGTTTTTAAATATGCTTTTAATTTCATAAGCATACTCCCGAATATACGTCAAAATTTATATAACTATCAATAAATTTTACCCGGATAAAACTATAAATTAAATTCTTTTGCTACTACGTTTATAGTCTTCATTTTATCTTCTTGTTTTATAGCACAAGTAATTCTTATCTCAGATGTAGTTATCATCTTTACACCTATATTGTTTTCTTTAAATAATTTAAGCATCTTTGCAACTACTCCAGAAGTAGTTTTCATTCCTATACCAACTATTGAAAATTTAGTAATGTTTTCATCTATATCAACCTTAGTTTCTTCATTGAAATAGCTTTTTAAAATAGCAAGGCAGTCTTTTAAATCAACTTTTGGTACAGTAAATGATATATTCACTTTCCCGCTTACAGGTGCAGTTTGACTTATCATATCTACATTTACTCTCTTTTCTGCTATCTTCTCAAATAAATTGGAAATAATGTTTATGTCGTTATCAATATTTGTTAGCGTTATTGCTGCATCTTCATCACTTGTCGCAAGTCCTGTTACTGGTTTACTCTCTAAATTCATACTATCTACCCCCTTAATAACTGTTCCTTTTATATCACTATTGCTTAGTCCCACATATACGGGTATATTATACTTTTGAGCTAATTCTATAGATCTAGAATGCATAACTTGGGCACCTAAACTTGAAAGTTCAAGCATTTCCTCATAATCTAT
>DAIMMR010000083.1:0-3279 GCA_036720575.1 Clostridium sp. | reverse complement strand
CCAATTTGATAAGCTGTATAACTTACAGCATCACATCCTAAGTCCTTGATGGCCATAGCAAGCAGTGCACTGGACATCATCTCGCCAGTAGACAAAAGTGCATCTAATTCTCTCTTATCTGGGGTATCTGTAATTTTTTTGGAAAGGGCTATTAAGTCATCTGTAGTATCTCCCATAGCTGATACTACAACTACTAGACTGTCTCCATTTTCAACCCTACTAACTACAGTCTTTGCTACATTTTTTATCTTCTCTGGAGTTCCTACTGAACTCCCTCCATATTTCTGAACAATAATTGCCATAATACTCCTCCCTAAATTGTTGATTGTAAAAAAATAATGCAGTAAAGGGACACAACACCTATACTGCACAAATATGCATGGTCGTGTACCTTTGTAGCTCTCCACTAAAAATATATCCATTAAATCATATAAAATGAATATGCCTTTTCAATGACAGCTTTGAACATATTATGTACAAGGCCAAAAACAGTTTCGCCAAACTAGTTTTTTCGGCTACAACTCCTTTCTTTATTTTTCAACGTCCGCCGACTAAAAATAAATACTGATAGTTACAGCACCTCTACCCTAAGGTAACTAATTTATTAAATTGATCTAAGTTTATCACAAATATTTAATGATTTCAACTATTTTTTTACTCTAAATCCTTTAGAACCAGATATGACCCTTCCTATGGTAATTATTTTACCGGTTATACAATCTCTGCATTGGGCAGGAGTATCACCTGTACAAATTTTACCTGGATAAAGTGCATAAAGTTTCCTATACACACCTTCCGTTACATTTGGCATAACTACATTAGCTCCACTCTGAAGAGCTATAGTCCTGCCTCTTGGATTTAAAGTTTCCATAGCTGTTGTACCGGGAAGATTAATATCCGGCATAATCAGTCTGCTTATAGCCATAACTTTAAGAGCATTTATGAACGTTCCACCTTTTTCATCTCTTAAAGGCGTATCTGCATTTGGAATAAAAGGCCCTACTCCTACCATATCTGCGTCTATTTCTTTAAAAAATAATATATCCTCTGCAAGCGACTCAAAAGTTTGGCCAGGAAGACCTATAAGACATCCTGTGCCAACTTCATACCCTAACTTTCCAAGATCTTTCAAGCAGCGTTTTCTATTTTCATAACTCATCCCGGGGTCCATTTTTGCATACAATTCCGGGTCCGTAGTTTCTATTCTTATTAAATATCTATCTGCTCCAGCTTCTTTAAAAGCTTTATATTCTTCAAAAGTTTTTTCACCTATGCTGAGAGTTACAGCTATGTCCATTTTTTTTATATTTGATATTATGTATTTAAGCTTATCTACTGTATAGTAATCGTCTTCTCCAGACTGCAAAACAACTGTTTTGTAGCCGTATCCTACTGCTTTTTTTGCTAATTCAATTATTTTATCCGGCTCTATTCTATACCTTTTAATATTTTTATTATCACGTCTAAGTCCACAGTACATACAATTTCTTTTGCATATATTAGAAAATTCTATAAGTCCCCTTAAATGCACTTCATCCCCTACATATTTTTTTCTTACTCTGTCTGCCGCTTTAAAAAGTTCTTCATTATGCTCGTTACTGTTAAATAATTCAACTATTTCACTTTTATCAAGTGTATGATTCAATTCAGCTTTTTCAATTGATTCTAGTAATTTATCCCCCATAGATCATATCTCCTTTTTAAATAAACACTAAGCTTCAGGATAATTGATTTAAACCTGAAGCTCAGTAAACTTTTAATTAATCGAGGAAGTCTTATACACATATAATTCATGCAGTGCCCTTGTAGCCATTATATATTTTAATGTATTTTCATTTTTTTCACAGGTATCTATCATTATAACTGCATCAAATTCTAAACCTTTGGCAAAATAACTTGGAAGTATAACTTCGCCGCTGGAATAAATCATATCTTCTCTATCAAGCACATTTATATGAATTCTTGTTTTTATTAAATTACCTATAGCTTCTGTGTCTTTTAAATCCCTGCAAATTATGGCTATACTTTCATAACCTCTTTCTTTTAATTTTACAACATTATCGAGTATTTTGTCCACAAGTTCTTCGGAATTATCTACCCTTTTTTCCACAACTTTTTTTCCACTTCTAACTAAGGGTACGGTTTTATCCCCTTCTAAATATTTATTTGCATAATCAATTATTTCATTTGTGGATCTATAGCTTTTATTTAATGAAAAACGCTTTATCTCTAAATCTGGGAGTATGTTTTCCAGTTTCTCCACAGCAGGTGTCTCTTTTGAAAATATAATTTTCTGATTGGTATCTCCTACTATAGTAAAAGATTTACACTTTGTAAGTTCATAAATAACCCGAAACTGCAGCAGTGAATAATCTTGTGCTTCATCTATCACTATATGTCTTATTTCATTTCTATATCTTAACCCTTCCAGCTTTATTTTTAAATATAAAATAGGAGCTAAGTCATCATAAATCAGCAGTTTATTCCCATTAAAGTCATTGTATAATGTAATTACATCAGGATTTTTAAGCCAGATTAACTTATTTTTTTTGATATTAATTACTTCTTTTATTACATCTCTTATATCATTTCGCCTTTTATACTCTAGCTCATTTCCACAATCATTTAGTTCACTTTCCGTTAGACTCTTCACCTTATTTTCATATTCTTTTTGTATAGATATTATTAGCCTGTTTCTTTCATCCCTTACTTTTGAATATATGACTCTTTTTATCCTGGCACTTCTTTTAAATAGAGGCATATCTTTAAAATAATAATTAAACATCTTATCTATGTCTTCTCCAGATATTATAAGTTTATCGTAAAAAAACACATCCTCTATTTTAAAACAATCTTTTTCCAATCTGCCAATTAAATTATCCATATCCTGCACATATTGTAAAGAACCCTTATATCTAATTTCTTCAGAAAAATCTTTTTGGTGGCTTAATGCTTTTTCCATATAATCTTTAAAATCCATTATATGAGGCACATTTAGCATATTCTCTGCAAATTCTCTGAAAGTAATTTGAGTAACCTTTTCCTCCCCTAAACTTGGAAGTACAAGTGAAATATAATCTATAAATATGCTGTTAGGACCTAATATTAGCACCTTTCCTTGAAGAACCTTTCTATAATTGTATAATAAGTAAGCTACTCGATGCAGTGCTATAGTAGTTTTCCCACTTCCTGCTACTCCATTTACCACAATAGCTCCTGTTCTAGGCTGTCTTATTAAATTGTCCTGTTCTTTTTGTATAGTCATTACAATGTCTTTTA
>DAIMMR010000673.1:0-1637 GCA_036720575.1 Clostridium sp. | reverse complement strand
TACTTAAAACTATTGATGCCACAATCATCTTCAAATCAAAAAGCAATGCTCCGAGGACAATAAAAAAGAAAATTATAAGCCATACGGAATTCAAGTGCATCGTAAAATTAAGGTATAAATATTGAAAATAAGTTATTATCAAAAGTGCAATTTTCGTTGAATTAAATCCTTTTGCATTGAATTTTCCTCCACCAAGTGTCCATTTATAGCACTTGTAAAATACAATACCATAAATGATAACAAGTATTCCGAGAATAATTATGGCATATACACTTATGTCATTGTTAATTCCTGCTAATTTCATCGTGGAAAACATTATGAATGACATAATACAACATACCATATAGATTATCAGTACAGTTTTGATGGATTTTTTATTAAATTTTTTTTGAAAACTTTCGTTAGAATTCATTTAATACCACCCTGTAATAAATTTTATTTTTTATAACATATTTCATTATCTAATACTTATATAAAATTACTATACCCTGGGAACCGGCAGCAAATGTCCAGATCATTATATAATCTCCCCTTTTGACTTTATTTTTCTTTATTGACTCATATAGAGCTATAAAAGGACTGCTTGTACCTGTATATCCATATTTATTGCCTATATATATACTTTTATCTTCATCTATATTCATTAATTCTCTTATCTTTTCTATATTTCCAAGTGCAAGTTGTGAAAAGCAAAACATACTAATATCATCTTTTGTCAATCCATTGTTTTTCAACATTCTTATCATAATTTCAACTGCGTTAGAAACGAAAAAATCACTATTAAAAGGCTGCCATTTCAAGTAAAGTCCATCCACATTTTTAGACTTTAAAAAACTAGAAAATCCACAACTTGGATACATGACCTTATCAATTATAGATGTGTGAACATAATACTCATTATCAATTAAACCACAATCATCATTTACCTTCTCTAAAATCATAGCACAAGCTGCATGTCCATAATTTCCATAGCATAATTCATTATTAGGATCAACCAATGCATTATCATCATCACATCCAATAATCAAAGCTCTCTTGGCACGTTTGGATGACATCAGGTAATTCGACATGTTTTCTAAAGCAATAGCCATACCTGCACAATTTGCATTCACATCAATACACATTACATTTGATCCCATATTCAATTTTTTATGTATTAGGATTGACGTTACAGGGACTATGTATTCAGACAATATAGATGAATATACTAACACATCTATTTCGCCCCCTTCAAGGTTTACATTTTTCAATGCGGTTTTTGATGCATTTATGGCTAAAGACAAGCTTGATTCGCCATCATCAAACATATACCTCTTGTCTCTTCCCATTACATCAACAAGTAAATGTTTTATATCCTTACCCTGTCTTTTAAAATGCTCTAAATAAACATCATTTGAAACAATTTTTGATGCATGACAAACATCGATAGAACTTAATCTTACTCCCATACTGTGTCCTCCTTAAGAAATATACTTTATTCTACATTTTGATTATGTTTTAAAAAAATAAGAAGTGCCCATTATTAAATAATAGGCACCAAAAATATACATATCGACTCTCATATATAAATATAATTTGGAAGCCTGGCAATCATAGAAAAATACTTTTTCTTCAGACCCATAGCTTTGCGGCCTTAC
>DAIMMR010000672.1:0-1646 GCA_036720575.1 Clostridium sp. | reverse complement strand
AAAAATAATATGATTATTACAGATAAATATGGATCTTATGTTTTTTTAGGAGAAATAATAACTGATATAAAAGTAGAAGCTGATACCCCACTAGAAAGTAAGTGCGGCAGCTGTAATTTATGCCAAACATCATGTCCTACAGGCGCTTTGCTTGGAAATAAAAATTCTAATATATGTATGTCATATATAACTCAAAAAAAACATATAGATGATAAATGGTTTTCGCAATTTCAAGGAAGATTATTTGGATGCGACACTTGCCAAAAAGTATGTCCATATAATAGTAATGCTGCTTTTTCTAATATACAGGATTTTAAGCCCTTTGATTTTATGAGTAGAGTTGATTTAAATGAAATTATGGATATGGATAAAAAAATATTTACAGAGAAATACAAAAACACATCCTGTGGATGGAGAGGTAAAAATATTATTCAGAGAAATGCAATTATAAATATGCTTACATTAAATAAAAGTATTAATTTGGAAGATAAAAACATAAGGTCTACCTATGTAAAGGATTATTATGATAGACTTTTACAAATTTTAAAATTATAATTTATATGAGAGAGGTACATTTAAAAAAGTATACCATATATAAAAGGAAAGGTGGATTTATTTATGATTTCTCCGTGGATGGTCAAATTAATAGGACGTCTCCCTAAAGGATTTGTAATTTATATTTCAAGAAAGATATTAAATGGTTACTTAAATAGATGTGCGGATATAAAAGTAAAGGGCATTGAAAATTTAAATGAAGTTGAAAGACCTATAATATTTATCTGCAATCATTTAAGTAATTCTGATGCACTTGTGTTGGATAGAGTACTTAAATCAGAAAACCTGACTTTTATAGCAGGTAAAAAACTAAACCAAAATTCTCTAACTCAGCTTGGTATGTGTATTACAAAAACTATAAATATAAAACCAAATAGTGCGGACAAGGATGCTATATCTAGAGTTGTAAAAACTGTAAAAGATGGTAATAACATACTTATGTTCCCTGAGGGAACGAGAAGCAGAACAGCAACTTTAGCAAAAGGAAAAAGAGGGGTAGTTTTAATACAGAAGTTAACCAAGGCTGCAATTCTTCCTATCGGTATCTCTGGTACTGAAAAACTTTTACCTATAAGTGACAAGGATATGGCTCTAGAAAGTTTTCATAATGCAGAGGTAAATGTAAACATAGGAAAGCAGATAGATATACCGCCCCAAGATAAAGGTGAAAACAAACATATATATGAAGACAGAATATCTGATTTATTTATGAAAAAAATAGCAGAACTTTTGCCTGAACAATATAGAGGAATATACAAGTCTTAATGAAGGTGATAAAAGTTGGATAAACAAAATATATATAATATATTGAAAGTACTGAAAGAAATCTATCCAGAAGCAAAATGTGCATTGAATTTTGGGTCTCCTTATGAACTACTAGTGTCCACTATGCTTTCAGCCCAATGCACCGATGTAAGAGTGAATAAAGTTACATCAGAATTGTATAAACAATATAATACTCCTGAAAAAATGATATCTTTAACAGAGGAAGAATTAGGAGGAAAGATAAAAAGCTGCGGCTTTTTTAGAAATAAAAGCAAGAATATACTTTCAACTAGCAGAGAACTTGTTGAAAAGTATGGTGGAGAGGT
>DAIMMR010000671.1:0-1649 GCA_036720575.1 Clostridium sp. | reverse complement strand
GAGATTGTTTGTATTTTAGGTCATAATGGAGCCGGGAAAACTACATTAATAAAGTGTATTAGTGGATTGATAATACCTACTAGTGGGGAAATAACTATAGATTCTGAAAGTGTTATAAAAAATTCTAATATTCCTAAAAATAAAGTAGGTGCTGTTTTGGAAGGATCAAGAAATATTTACTATTATCTTACGCCTAGGGAAAACCTGAAATATTTTGGGTTGCTTAACAATTTATCTAAAAGAGAAATAGAAGAAAGAACTGAATATTATTTAAACCTATTTGATTTAAAAAACAGAGAAAATGATATGGTTAAACAATTCTCACGAGGGATGCAACAGAAAGTGGCAATTATGGTTGCTCTTATGAAAGAACCTGATATATTACTTCTGGATGAACCTACATTGGGATTAGATATAATATCTTCAAGCATTGTTAAAAACATTATCAAAGAATTATCAGAAAAATCCAACAAGACTATAATGATAACAACACATGATGTGCGTTTGATTGAAAATTTAGATAGCAGAGTAGTATTTATGAAAGAAGGTAGGTTAGTTAAAGATGATTATTTAAGTAATTTAAAAAATATTATAGGACAAGAAGATACTTATGAGTTAGTTATTACAGAGCAGAGTTTTAAAAGGCAAATGAACGAATTAATTGAAACTGATTACCAAGTAATAGATAATAGGGAAAATCTGATAATAATAAATACAACTAGCAAGAAGTGGATAGCTCAAAATATAGACAGTTTAGATATTATTAATATAAATAAAAAGGAATATGATTTTGAAGCTATTTATAGAAGAATCTTAGAAGAAGGTGCTATAAATGAGAAACCTTAAATTATTAGGTGCGGAGATAGTTAAAATAATGGGAGACTTAAAAGCCTATTGGTTTAATTATTTATTTGGCAATTTAAATGTATTTTTTCTTTTTCTTGGAATATTTTATGCGTTTCAAAAAAGTAATGGAACTGCAATAGATACTTTTAATTTATTGATTGGACTTATGATATGGTATTACGGAGTTCATGCCATTGATTTAATAGCTATAATAATTGAGGAAGAAGCAGAAGAGGGTACATTAGAACAGATTTTTGTTACAAGAAGCAGTTTCATAAAAGTGTTATTTAATAGAATAATGTCTCAGATTATATTTGATACGATAAAAGGTGTTTTTGTATTTGTATTATGTGTTATTACATTTAAAATTCCCTTCAGCTTTATCAAATCGATAAATTGGTTATGGACATTAATAATCTTTTTTTTAACGTTATCAGGTTTATATGGTATAGGCTATGCAGTTGCTGGGTTATCTATAATTTATAAGAAAACTACGGCAGTTGCAGGAACATGTTCAAATTTGTTATTATTTTTTACTGGCATAATAATTGATCTTGATAAATTACCTAAGGCATTTATATATCTTTCGAAAGTTTTACCATTGCATTGGGGGATGAACACTTTAAATGATTTAATTAGAAATGATTTTCAGTTATTTAAAATTGTTAGGAGTTCAAATTTTATTTACTTAATTATAAGTTGTTTATTTTGGATACTATTTGGTGTGTTTATATTTAAAATATGTGAGGAGAAGGCTCGGATAAAAGGCACATTAAATCAATATTAATGTAGGTGTAAAGCTA
>DAIMMR010000670.1:0-1651 GCA_036720575.1 Clostridium sp. | reverse complement strand
AACTGTATTTTCTTTAGTATACTCATTTTGGAGATTTTTAAGCAGTATTTACAGCTATTTGTTAATAAAATTTATATAGTATTTCTAATTTCTACGATTTTTTAAGTAATGAAAACATTATTGAGAGTGATATTGCAAAGTTTATTAAGAATAATAAAGCATATTTTATAATTGGTTCTATTTTAAAATCAAATTATAACTTTGGGCATCATGATGCATTTATTATACCAGAGTTTATGTTGGGAAATTCATACAAAGTAGATTACCTACTCATAGGAAAAAACTCAGGTGGATATGAGTTCG
The DNA here is from genome assembly GCA_036720575.1 of Clostridium sp. Classification (GTDB taxonomy): domain Bacteria; phylum Bacillota; class Clostridia; order Clostridiales; family Clostridiaceae; genus Clostridium_B. Next base: position 1,348 of record DAIMMR010000670.1, on the reverse strand, counting down.
TCTTTGTTGAGTTAGAAAATCCATATGGAAAAATCACCTTAAAAGATGGAAATTTAGGAGATACTTTTAGAAAAGGTATAAAACAGGTATTTGATTGGGATGAATGGCTTGAGTCAAATTATGTGTCACTCAGAGAAACTTTTCAAAAATATAAGAACCCAAATGAACAGTTGCCTAATGAATTTTTTAGCCTTGATAAAACAAGAATACACTATGCAGTTGTTGCTGGAAGAAGAGATGCTTTCAATCTAAAAACATATAAAGAAAAACGAAGATATTTAGATAAGCATAAAATTCTTTTACTGCATTATGATAATTTATGCGATAGTGCAAAAAGTACCATTGGTAAGCCTACTTATTAGTTAGACATATTTTTTATTGTTCCATTATCTTATTGATAAATAGACTTTTTTATATACTAAGATTTCAAAAAATAGAGATTATCCTATAAGAGGAGATATAGAATGGATAAGTACAGTGAAGTAATTACAAATTATTTAGGTAGCACAGATAAAAATTTATGTGATGACTGTTTATCAAAATTGTTGAGCATCGAACCACGTCAAACTATTAATGCTGTTTGTAATAAATTATTTAAGCAAGATATGATAAACCGTTGTAAAGGCGAATGTTCATACTGTAAAAAGATTAAAATAGTAAATGGTATTGGTCATACGTATAATAACGAAGTGGTAAATCATGAAGTAAACAGTCAGAATCATTGCCCGAATCTACAAAACACAAATAATAATGGCGTTTTTTCAAGGCTCCCTTTTGATGAATTTGAAAACAGAGTGGGATTATATTTAAATAGAAAACTTAAGGATAGTTTCTATGAAAAGCCATTAATTGTAGGTGTTAATAAAGTTCATAAGTTTGATTTGGTTTCATTGGATAACTCCATTGTGGCGGAATGTAAAAGTTATACTTGGACAAAGGATGATAATTTTCCTTCTGCTAAAATATCAACTGCAATAGAAGCAGTCTTTTATCTTTCTAGAATAATTGCTGAAAGAAAAGTTATAGTTTTCCAAGATGATTTTAATAAAAAAGGAGAAAGTCTAGTAGAAACTTTTATAAGAAGATATGATGGAATACTTGATGATGTTGAAGTATGGAGATATTTAGTCGGAGAATCAATTGAGTATGATAGAATTCAAATAAAACGGGAAGGAAAAGAATGCTGGTATAAAAATCTATATAAATAAACGATAATCTGAAATCAGCAATAAATTTATATATAATGGTATCCCTATTCCCTTGCTCCTTACCCCTTGTTCCTGTATCTATGTCTCCATCAAATAAAGTCCTATCATTATGCAAATTCATTTTAGAATGCAAATAAAGT
>DAIMMR010000669.1:0-1655 GCA_036720575.1 Clostridium sp. | reverse complement strand
GTGAAAGAAAAGTATTTTGTGAAGAATGTAGAAATGATGTTACTTTTACTGTTATTTAACACTTGGGGCAATAATATAATCCTTTTAGGAAACCAGTCAAATTCTTCTTGAGTATTTTTAACGATTTATTTACATAGTTTTAACTTGAATTTAGCAATGAAGACCTGCTGGATAAGGTGTTTCGGCTAAATTTATTTAATGGGATAAGTATAAATGTATAGTAGTTATTTGGGGGAAAAATTAATATGTTTAATATTGTAATCTGCGAAGAGGATGCTAAGATAAGAAATTTAATTAGCATCCATGTAAGTCGGTATCTTTTTTCTATGAAAGTGTCTGTGAAAGCCGTTTTATCTATAGGCAAACCACAAAAGGTTCTGGAATACATTAAGCATAATAGCAATCAGGAGAACATTTATTTCTTTGGTATATCTTTTAACACTGATATTAATGATCTGACTTTAGCAAAAGAAGTCAGAAGGAGGTTGTACTTCTCTCCCACAAAAATGCAGGCACATATATCAACATAAATGTAGAGTTTGGTGATGAGAAAAGGAAGCTTCCTATTGCTTGGATAGCGAAAAAAATGAAAATTTAAATTTTACAAAGAAGTAATATGATGGAAATGTTTTGTTGAAACATGTATAATAAAGGAAAAACGTATAAGGGGAATGAATATGAGCTCTGAAATTATAATGTACCAAACAGAAGATGGTTTAACTAAAATAGAAACTACTTTTGACGGTGACACAGTTTGGCTATCTATTGACCAAATGGCAGAATTATTTCAACGTGATAAGTCTACAATCTCTCGTCACATAAAAAACATATTTAATGAAGGTGAACTGACACGCAATTCAGTTGTTGCAAATTTTGCAACAACTGCAGCTGACGGTAAAAAATATCAAGTAGACTACTATAATTTAGATGTAATTATTTCTGTTGGTTATCGTGTAAAATCCTTGCGAGGCACACAGTTTAGAATTTGGGCAAGCAATGTTTTAAAGGAATATATGAAAAAAGGATTTGCCATGAATGATGATCTTCTAAAAAATAATGGCGGGGGAATTTATTTTGATGAACTGTTGGAGCGTATTCGTGATATTCGTTCATCAGAAAAAGTATTCTGGAGGAAAGTGCTTGATATTTATGCAACAAGTGTGGACTATGACCCAAGAGCAGAAGTATCTACTTTGTTTTTCAAAACAGTGCAGAACAAAATGCATTGGGCAGTTCATGGGCGGACTGCAGCGGAAAAGATTTATTACTCGGCAGATGCGGACAAGCCTTACATGGGAATGCTTAGTTTTAAAGGAGAACAACCTAAACAAGCGGATGCATTAGTAGCAAAAAACTATTGTACAGAAGAGGAGTTATCTGCATTAAACAGCATAGTTTCTGCTTATCTTGAATTTGCTGAAATGCAAGCTCGTAGAAGAATACCTATGTATATGTCAGATTGGATTGAAACATTGGATGGATTTCTGAAATTGTCCCAGCATGAGATTCTAACCCATGCTGGCAAGATCAGTGCTAAGACAGCCGAACTTAAAGCAAAGGAAGAGTACAAGAAATATAAAGATTTGCATTTGGGAGATGTTTCTAAGGCGGAGAAAGATTATATTACGGCATTAGAAGAGATGGAAATGAAGCTG
>DAIMMR010000668.1:0-1667 GCA_036720575.1 Clostridium sp. | reverse complement strand
ATCTTTCGCTTAGGGTAATAGGAGGTATTAATTTGTATATGTCAAATTCTAAAAGATTGGTGGTAAACCTCTCAGAAACACTATACAATGAATTTAACAAAGCACTTAAAGAAGATTGCAAAAAAAGAAGTGAATTTATTAGGGAAGTTATCATATTATATATTAGTGAGAAAAAAAGGTTAAATAGAATATCAGAAATGGAAAAAGGATATAGGGAAATGGCGCAGCTTAATCTTGAATTCGCAGAAATGGGCTTTGCAAGTGACATAAAGGAATTAAAAGAATATGAAGCGAAGCTTTCGGAGAGTGATTTGTCAGATGACAACAGTAGTGAAAAGAGGAGATATATTTTATGCTGATTTGAGCCCTGTAGTTGGGTCTGAACAAGGAGGGGTAAGGCCGGTTATTATCCTACAAAATGATGTAGGTAATAAGTACAGTCCCACTGTAATTGTTGCGGCTATTACTTCTCAGATAAATAAAGCAAAACTGCCTACTCATGTTGAAATTTCTTCAGAAGCCTATGGGTTAAATAAAGATTCGGTAGTGCTGCTTGAACAAATAAGAACTTTAGATAAAAGAAGATTGAAGGAAAAGATTGGTCATATGACAGATGTAGATATGAAAAAGGTAGATGGTGCACTTCTGGTGAGTGTAGGATTACAGTAAGTATTCCAATTTCATCTAATATTTTATGAATTTTATAGTTAATATTGTAAACTATAGGCCCCTGCATCTTAAATGTAGGGGTGAAATTTTATGGCCAGGATTATATATAAAAATAAAATTTTGTGTTAAAATAATAAGTATCAGGTGGAGTTAAACTCCATCTGATGCCAAGAATTCTGTTTATATAGTTTAGGAGGTTAAGGTTGTGAAAAAAAACATAGAAGAACTTAAGAAGATTGCTGTAACTATAAGAAAAGACATAATAAAAATGTTAACCGAATCTAATTCAGGTCATCCAGGTGGCTCATTATCGTCAGTAGAGGTTTTAACCACTTTATATTTTTATGAAATGAATATTAATCCAGAGCAACCAAGAGATTTAAATAGGGATAGATTTGTATTATCAAAAGGACACGCAGCACCTGCACTGTATAGTACTCTTGCAAGAAGAGGATATTTTAATGTAGATGAGCTAAAGTCACTTAGAAAGATCGGATCTATGCTTCAAGGACATCCTAATATGAATGAAGTACCAGGAATAGATATGTCTACAGGTTCTTTAGGACAGGGGATATCTGCAGCTGTAGGAATGGCATTAGCTGGAAAAATAGATAAAAAGGATTACAGAGTTTATACTTTACTAGGTGATGGGGAACTTGAAGAGGGTGAAGTTTGGGAAGCAGCCATGGCTGCAGGACATTATAAACTAGATAATCTTACAGCTTTTGTAGATGCCAATGGACTTCAAATAGACGGACCTTGTGAAGAGGTAATGTCAGCATACCCAATTGGGGATAAATTTAAGGCATTTAAGTGGAATGTTATAGAAGTAAATGGACATAGTTTTGAAGAATTAATAGATGCTATTGAAAAAGCAAAAACAGTTAAAAACAAACCAACTATGATAGTATGTAAGACTATTAAAGGTAAGGGAGTTTCTTTCATGGAAAATGAAGTTGGCTGGCATGGTTCAGCACCAAATATAGAACAATGTGAGA
>DAIMMR010000667.1:0-1667 GCA_036720575.1 Clostridium sp. | reverse complement strand
CTTTTTTAATATAATTCTTTAATTATTTTTATTATGATAAATTCTACTTTTTATTACCCTAACAATAATAATCAAATTCACATATTCCATTTTCTTTTACAAATAATATACAATCGTCAACATATTCTAAATTTGAATCCTTATCATATTTTTCTTCACTCTCTACATAACCATCATAATGTGCAAAACATATTTCAACTAAATTATCAATATCGGTTTTCACTTTATAATTACTTTTTTTAATAAATTGTTTTAATGTTTCATAATCATTCATATTTTAAACCCTCCATATATTTATATTATTATTCTTATTTCGTTGCTTAAAAACGATTTTATGACCTCTGCATTTATTTTTATATTGTTACTATTTCAAGATCAGTTATGTTTTGATAATCTGTCAAGATATTTCTTACTGCTTCAGCTTCTTCAATCTTACCCCATACATAAGCAAAATTATTATTGTCGGTGAAACTGTAATCGTCAAACATTCCTTTTCTTGTTAAATATTGATTATTTTTATTTTTAATAGCAAACATATTTTTACCTCCTTTTAATTTATTTTTATAAATGCTATTTTACCAATCAGCGAATTATTTTTCGTTTACTGGTAGAATAGCATTTAAGCTATTCTTTATTTTTATATACATCGTTGCAATTCTTTTGCGTTTAAAATGTCAACATCTAAATTACCAAGAAATTCGTCATATTTATTTTCTGCCATTTGCGGAAAATATTCTTCAATAATTCCTTCCCTGTTTTCGTTGTCAATTTTATCAATTATTTCTGAATGTTCGTTAGAAATAAATTCATAGATATCACTATAATCACCATAATAATTTTCAGCAGATGTATACTTTGTTTTTAGTTCTTCCCACTCGTCTAAATTTTCAAGACTTGTTAAAAAATCACCTTCGTAATCGCTTAATTTCCAAGTTCCACAACTTGCGATCGTGTAAATATCATCACTTGCAAAATAACTATTATTAGACATTAACCCCGATATACCTAATTCGTGTGTGTCTAAATCAACTGTAACTAATATTTGCCAACCGCTCCACTCATGCTCTGCTTCTTTTAAACCTTCAATAATTTTTTCGCTAATTTCTTCATAATTATTTGATGCAAACTCCCTTAAACTTTCTAATTTTTCTAACTTTGTCATTTTTTTACTCTCCTTTTATTATTTTTATATTTTTATTTTATTATACTATGAAAACGTTACAATATCAACCTTTATTTTTATATTTTTTACCTTAAAATATGCAATTTATTATATAACCAATCTTACTATTTCGCCACTTGAAAACTTTTTAAATTCTCCTGTTTCTATACCTTCATCATATCTACATTTCGCATCTTTCTTATTTTTATATATTTTGTTATCATAAACCCAATCTTGATAAAAATCATTCATATCATCATACCACGCACATATATTAGGGAATATATCAAAATCGTTACAATGATTTATTAATATTTGTTTTTGTTTATCCGTTAATCTGTTTTGATAATCATCAATATTTTCTACAATATATTTATTCATTTTTAACCCTCCATTAAATCATTTATTTTTATATTTAATTCATTAACTAATTTTAATGCTGTTACAAAGTCGGGAATATTGCCCTCATTTATTTTTCTATAACTATATACCGTTTGAATTGATA
>DAIMMR010000666.1:0-1673 GCA_036720575.1 Clostridium sp. | reverse complement strand
TTTAAAAATCTTATTTTAATCACGCATATATTCCTCATTTGGGAATAATCCAGAACTTTCTCCTTCTTGTTTATTTTTATAAAATAATCCACTTGTTTCTTCTTCATCCTCTCCTAAATCTTGATCAACAAAAAAGTTGGCTTCTATTTTCGGTTCGAAAAATCCATAATGTTTTTTTAAATATTTTTCTATTTTTAATGAATTATACGCATATTCTTCTTTACAATATTCTTGCATTGGAGCTTCTTTGCACATTCTATTAAATTCTTTTTGAATATATTTATTGTTACTACACAATATAGTTGATTCTTCAAACCCATTTAATAAATAATAATAAACTTTATTCATTTTTTATTCTCCTTTTTTATTAATTATTTGACTTACTTTATCTGCTGCCTGATTTACGCCATTTAATTCTCTTTTTAAAGAAATTAACTCTTGCTTACAACAATACTCACCTTCTTTAATTTTATTATCTAAATTAATACTTTTTTCTATTACTGTTCCTCTATTACTTTGTTTTTAGGGACTTGTCCTTCGGTATAGAATCCTCCATTAAAGACAAAAGTATATTCAGGCTTTAATTCTTTAAATCCATATATTGATTTTAATAATTTTAAAGTATTTGATATACTATTCATTTCATTTGATTCCTCTATCAATTTATCGCATTCTTCATCTGTAATACATTCTAAATATCTTTCTGTATTAATTTTTTTATTAGCTTCTTCTCTATTCTTTATTTCTATTTTTCTACTTTTATTTACCATATCTTCAAACTCTTGTTTAGAAAAATTTTTTTCATGCCCTAATTTATAAATCATACTATCATCATAATCAAAATTGTAAAAACCATAAAAATACATATTACTTGAATCCTCCTTTAAAATCTTTATATGTATCTAAAGCAATACATATAAATCCTATTATACTCATAATCATACCAATCAAAGAATTTTTATATATCAAATATATACTTAAACTGAACATAATTATTAATGCTGAAATATCCAATACTTTTATTTTCTTTATTTATCTCACCCTCTTACATTAATTTTATAAAACCATGATTTTATTAATTATTTATTGTGAACCTCACATGACTAAAGTCACGTGCTTCAAGATTACTCTATCATTTTTCTGCATCATCCACCTCGCTACCTACTATGTCCACAGACGTTAATTTGGATATTTCCTACCCTATTTATTCTTATTTCAATTCTTTGAATTATAATTTGTTAATTATAGGCTTAATTTCTATATTATATTTATTACTAAACTTTCCAGTATAACTACCAACTATACCTACCTTATAATTAAATTCATTTTTTAAGAATGACCTTGTATCTGTTTTTAAAATCATACAATCCATTAGACCTAGACCTAACATTGGGACACCATAATAAGCATCTTTTGTTTCATAATTAATATGAAACACATCCCAATTTTTATTGTTTATTTTTTCTGAACCACAATCTCCAATTGCATCTGTTCCATTAGGATAAGCAAATTTATGATAATATCTACAAGCCAATATATCCCCATCATTTTTAATATAATTCGTATCTTCTTTTTTAATATATGTCATAATTAATTTCTCCTTATATTGATTTTATTCCAAATAAAAACCTTGCTTTATTCACTTTTTATTTTTATTGTTTTAGAAAATACCA
>DAIMMR010000665.1:0-1676 GCA_036720575.1 Clostridium sp. | reverse complement strand
AAGTGGAATGGTTGGAAAACAGCAGGACTTAAACCTGCACATGAACCAATTACAATTTTTCAGAAACCACTTGATGGAAACTATGTACATAATATTAAAACTAATAGTTGCGGTGGAATGAATATTGATGCTTGTCGTGTTCCAATTTCAAAAGCATCTAAAAATCCAACAACTAATTATTCTGATACTGACACAAGAGTTTATGGTAAATATGCAGAAGACAAAGCAAGTCCAGCGAATGAACAAGGTAGATTTCCTGCAAACATGGTTCTTGATGCAGGTATTGCAGAAGAATTAGATGAACAAACAGGAAGGATGGTGTCAAAACGATCTCATAGAGGTATTGGATTTTCAAATAGTAATATTTTTGGTAATGGAGATGAAAAATTTGATACTGTAAGAGGATATAATGATATAGGAGGTGGAAGTAAAAACTTTATAGTAATTAAATATTGTCAAAAGGTTTCACCTTCAGAACGTAAGCTTCCTAATGGAGAACGTAATCCACATGTTACTCTAAAACCTGTAGAATTAATTAAATGGCTGATTAAACTACTCACTCCTATTGATGGTACAACGCTTGATATAACGGCTGGTAGCTGTACTCATGCAGTAGCATGTGAACAGTTAAATAGAGATAACGGGTATAATCTAAAATACATAGATATTGAATTACAAAATACAAAAGACGATCCTTATTGTAATGTAGGTAAAATGAGAGTTGAAGAATTCTACAAAGACAAAAATATTAAAGTAAACTGATATAAATATATACAATATATGGTTAGCTAGTAAATTATCTATCTATATATTGTATAGTATTACACGATGAAATAAGAGTTTGATTCGGTGAAAGGAGAAATTAAAATATAATAGAACCATACTATAATGCAGATAGATGTAAATTATATCAAGGTAATTGTTTGGATATTATGAAACAATTTGATAATGGTTCAATTACACTTAATTTAACTGATTTACCATATGGTGAAACAGCGCCAGAGTGGGATAAAATTATTCCTATGCCACCATTATGGGAACAATATGAACGATTGAGATGTGATGATGGTACAGTTGCTTTGTTTGCTTCGCAACCATTTACAACTCAATTAATTAACTCTAATTTAAGTAATTTTAGATATTGTTGGTATTGGATTAAAAATCAAGGAACTAATTTCCATCATGCCAAGATAATGCCTATTAGAAAAGTAGAAGAGATTTGTGTTTTTTATAAAGGTGATTATCACCCTCAAATGTTACACAATCAGCCACCTACTAATTCAGCCAAAGGATGTTCAAATGGAAGAACGTATTTTGGAACAAACAAAAGAGATTACAAAGGCGGTAGTACAGATAGGTATCCAACAAATATTTTAGAATTCAAATGTGTTGATAATTACCATAGATTACATAGCGCACAAAAGCCAGTAGAATTACTTGAATACATAATTCGTACTTATACAAACGAAGGTGATATTGTATTAGATTCGTGCATGGGTTCTGGCAGTACAGGTGTCGCTTGTATGAATGCCAATAGAAAATTTATAGGCATAGAAAAAGAAGAAAAGTATTGTGAAATTGCTAAGAAAAGGATACAAAGTATTGGCAACGTTATCGAATGAAAGAAGTATTTCATTTTACAAATTATTAAAGGAGATAATGAGTATAGAATATAT
>DAIMMR010000664.1:0-1678 GCA_036720575.1 Clostridium sp. | reverse complement strand
TATATGAATTTTGAAATATTATTTGTAAATATAAAAAGAATCGAAAGTGAGGATAGCAACAGTTAAATAAGAGTTATAAAAAAGTATAAAAGCCTACTATTATTTAGTAGACTTCAAGAAAAGTTCTATTGCTTTATCAAGTAATTTTGAAATTGGTATTCCTGTTTCTTTGGAATATGTTTTGAGTTTGTTAAGTAATTCAGTATTAATAGCATTTGAAAAAGGAGTCCTATTTTTTAGATCTTTATTAGCCATTTTATCACCTCAAAAACATTATATATTATAAGCTTAGTCCTTGCAAGTCCTTGGACATAATAGTATAATATATGTAGGAGGTGACAAAATGATAATTTCAATAAAAGTAAGATTAGAACCTAATAATAAACAGAACTCTAAAATGTTTCAAAGTGCTGGAACTGCTAGATGGTCTTATAATTGGGCACTAAGTAAACAACAAGAGAATTACAATCAAGGTAATAAGTTCTTACAAGACGGAGTATTAAGAAAAGAACTTACTCAATTAAAGAAAACTGATAAATTTAGCTGGCTCAAACATTACAGTAACAACATAACTAAACAAGCTATAAAGGATTGTTGCAATGCTTACAAAAATTTTTTCAAAGGGTTAGCAGAGCCTCCAAAATTTAAAAGCAGAAAGAAGTCTAAACCTAGTTTTTATCAAGATACTGCAAAAATTAAATTTACATCTACACACGTAAGGCTAGAAAAGATAGGATGGATAAGACTTTCAGAGAGAAATAGGATACCAATTGATACTAAATATATGAACCCTAGAATAAGTTTTAATGGAGTACATTGGTTTATTTCTGTAAGTGTTGAAATTGAAAATATTAAACCTAAGTTAACTAGTGAAAGTATTGGAATTGACTTGGGAATAAAAGATTTAGCAATATGCTCAAATGGCATGACTTTTAAAAATATTAATAAGACTTCAAAAGTTAAGAAATTAGAAAAGAAAATGCGTAGATTGCAACGCAGAGTATCTAAAAAATATCAATTAAATAAAAAAGGAGGGAGTTACGTTAAAACACGCAATATTATAAAACTTGAAAAAAGAATAAGAAAAGTTTACAAAAATCTTGATAATATCAGAACTAACTATATTCATCAAATAACTGCCAAGATAGTGAAAGCCAAGCCATCAAAAGTAGTTATGGAAGACTTGAACGTTAGTGGAATGATGAAGAATAGGCATTTATCCAAGGCTATAGCACAGCAAAAATTCTATGAATTTATAACTATTATGAAATATAAATGCGAAAGAATAGGATCCAAATTCATTCAAGCAGATAGATTTTATCCTAGCAGTAAAACTTGTAGCGAATGTGGTGCCATAAAGAAAGATTTAAAATTATCAGATAGAACGTATATATGCCCTGAATGTGGCTGTGTCATAGATAGAGATTATAACGCAAGTATTAATTTATCGAGATATAAATTGGCTTAATATCACCAGAAAGATAAAGCCAATATGTACTGTGAGTTACACAGGAATTTAAGCCCTTGGAGTACTATGCAAACCAAAGTAGCTTAGGCAAAATGGAGTACGTTGAATAGGGAAGTAAACCTAAACTTTTCAATGTTTTATAAGTTTTACGTAACGGATAAATAGATTGGATATAAAAAAGATGTTAGCAGACCAAAAAGAATTGGATGA
>DAIMMR010000663.1:0-1681 GCA_036720575.1 Clostridium sp. | reverse complement strand
TATTATATTAGTTATGATAATATATAGAGGTTAAAAGAAATTATTTATTAGGAGGATGATATGGAAAATTATGATGATATAATAAAATCTAAAAAACTATTACAATATATTAATGAATTTTGGATTTGTTTTAATGAAAAAGATAGAGAAGATGTTTTAAAAATATTATTAAGAGTATTAGACAGAGCAGATGCTAACGTAAATAATATTATATCAAATCAAAAATAGAGGTGATTGTTTGAATAAAAGACAAAAAAAGAAAAATTATAAAAAATATGTCCATTCTCTTGCGAACGATGGGGAAAAATTCAAGTCTGAAAAAGATAAAAAATTATGGATTAGTAAAACAGTAAACGGATGGGGAACAGCATTTACAAAAATATATTTAGAATTTTAATTTACAAGGAGGTAAAAGATTTTATGTTGAAAGCAGAATTAATAAATAAGCATGATGACGTTATTGTTATCGTAAGGCAAACTGAAGATTGGGATTATTCGCTATGTGGAATAATTAGTCTTGTTACGTCATGGGATTTAAATGGTAAACCAAGCGATGAAGAGTTTTTAGCAAATTGCAATATAAAATGGGATGGTTGTAGTCACTTTTGGTATAATGGGCAAAATTTCCCTTATGACGAAGAAGTATATCCATATTATCATGAATGTGGATTAAACTATTACTATCTAAATTTTGTAGCTAAATTATTTGCTTTTGAAGTAGCAAAATATTACATGAAAGATATACAAAGTATGGATGATGATTTATATGACACAATAGATAGGATTAATATTTTCGATTTTTATACAATTAAATATTCTGAAGTAGATGAAGAAAATGATTACTTTTATATAAGTTGCTTGGAGAAGCTGAATAAATAATTGAATTAGATATTTTTAAAAGAGGTGAAATGATGCAATATTTATTAGACGAACGAGAATACGGTGATTTAAAAAGAAATGAGATATTATTAAATAACATCAAACAATACATAATAGATTCATCTGAAGATGAGACATATAAGGATTATGCACATAATAAACATGGTACAAAAGTAGTTGCATTTGATGAAGTCAAAACCACTATAAATATTAATCCTTTTAAAATTTTAAAATTGTTAGATTTTAAACTGGATAGAAATATTGTGATAAACTTTATTAATGATTAATAATAAAATAAAAAAAAAGAAGGATATTGAAATGAGAGAGATTAAATTTAGAGGTAAAAGTGTTGATACAAAAGAGTGGGTGTATGGTGGATATTATGAATGGGGTGATAAATCTTATATAATTCAAAAAGATATTTGGGATAGAGATATTAATACAGCACAAATGATTGAAGTTATTCCTGAAACAGTTGGTCAATATATAGGAGTTAAGGATAATAATGGCGAAGGCGAAGAAATTTATGAAGGAGATGTAATAGAGAAAATATTCTATTCTCACTACCAACCTGAATGTTCGGCACTATTTGAAATTAAATACGATGGTATAGGTTTTATAACAGAATTTATAAAAGGCAACGCTTTAGAATTTTCTCATGCTGAAGAATGGCTGGTAGTTGATGATATTTATGAATAATAAAAAGTTAAACGTTGGAATTTCAACACTAAAAATTCAATAATAGGTGATAAAACATTGCTTTTATCAGGTTAAAAGAATTAAGTTAAAAAGGAGAACGAAA
>DAIMMR010000082.1:0-12363 GCA_036720575.1 Clostridium sp. | reverse complement strand
TAAGACAAAAAATAGAGGACTTTGACAACAAACCTAAGTATATTGAAACTATTCGCGGCGTTGGTTACAGATTTAACTCAGAAGAGTAGTTGGTGATAAAAATGAAAAAAAGATTAATGGTTTCGATGCTTTGTACTCTTATATTTAGTATGGTTATAACAACTATATTATTTATAGTAATTGAAAATCACGAATACATTGAGAACATGAAACAAACTTTAAAAGTGAATAATCAGATTATAATAAATGTACTGAAAAATGAAAAGATAGATAACCATAGTAGCTTTTTTAAAAAACAATTTGAGAATACTCTTACAAGAGAAACTCTGATAGATAAAGATGGTAAGGTAATAAGTGACTCTATAGCTATAGAAAAGGATATGAATAATCATAACCAAAGGAAGGAAATACAAGAAGCAAGAAAAAGTGGGACTGGTTATGATATAAGAGTAAGTGATACTACGGGTAAAAAAACACTTTATTTTGCTACTATATTTAAAGATGGATATGTAGTAAGAAGTGCACTTACCATGCAGACAATTAAGGGATTTGAGGATAATTATTTTAAATATTATATAATTATAACTCTTTTCTCCATACTTGTTTCTATAGTATTTGCCTTAAAGCTTTCAAAGTCCATAGTAGATCCTATAAAAAAGCTTCAGTATACTACATCTAGTATAGCAAGTGGAAAATTGGATAAAAGAGTGAGAATTAATTCTAAAGATGAAATAGGGGAATTGGCAAATACATTTAATTATATGGCAGATGCCCTACAAAGTACCCTAAAGGATTCTCTAGATAAGCAAAATAAACTAGAGGCAATACTTAAAAGTATGGACAGTGGAGTAATAGCTGTTGATACCAAGTACAATATTATAATGATAAATCCCTATGCAAAAAAGATATTTGGCATAAAGAAAGATATAATAGGTGAAAGTTTGATAGATAATATAAGGGATTTTGAACTAGAAGATATATTTAAAAGTATGGAGGATGACTACAGAGAAATCAAAATACTGTGGCCAAGAGAGAGAGAATTAAGGATAAAAACAGCTTATATCATAAATAGCAGTAAAAAAATAGGTAAGGTGGCAGTTATTCAAGATATAACAGATATAAAAAAGTTGGAAAACATGAGATCTCAATTTGTGGCTAATGTTTCTCATGAATTAAAGACCCCACTTACTTCTATAAAAGGGTTTGCCGAAACTTTAAAATATGTAGATGATACTGAAAATAAAAATAGATTTTTAAATATAATAAATGATGAGGCAGACAGGCTTACCAGGTTAATAAATGACATATTGACTCTTTCACATATAGAAAGCAATAGTATGGATAAATTAGAAGAAGTAAAAATAGATGACATAATAAAAGATGTATGTTATATGATGAAAACTGCAGCAGATAAAAAGAATATTAAGATAGAAAAAATAGGAGATAAAGTACCTAGTATATGGGCTGATGCAGACAGATTCAAGCAAATGGTAATAAATCTCATGGACAATTCAATAAAATATACTAACAATGGTGGCACAGTAAAAATTGGAACAATGCTTCAAGATAATAATTGTGTTCTATGGGTAGAGGACAACGGTGTAGGAATTTCAGAAGAACATCAACATAGACTTTTTGAAAGATTTTATAGAGTGGATAAAGCTAGATCTAGAAGTCAAGGTGGAACAGGACTTGGACTTGCTATAGTAAAACATATAGTTTTAGGGCTTAGTGGAACTATAGACCTCCAAAGTGAAGTTGGAAAGGGGAGTAAATTTACAGTTAAAATTCCTTTAGATGCTAATAGTAAAAATGAGAATATATAGTTAAGCAATGAATTAACATCTGTACTTAAAAGATAAGTATGGATGTTAATTTTAATTAACATGGATGTAATAAAGGAGTAATCTTTGAGGGATATTATAAACATTGTAGTAATTAAGTATTTCATAAAAGCACATTGTTAGGGATCAAATTTTAAGGAGGTCTAATATTATGAAGAAAAAAGGCTTAAGAGCTTTTGTAGCAGCGATAACTATTACTGTAGTTGCAGGAGCATTTGTTGGATGCGGTGGAAGCAAAAATCAAAGTAGTTCTGGAGGTACATCAGAAGGATCTAAACAGGAAGTAACAGGAGCTATAACATTAGCAGGATCTACTGCACTTCAGCCTTTAGCAGAACAGATCGGAAAGACGTTTTCTGGGAAAAACCCGAAGGCAACTATAAATGTTCAAGGTGGAGGAAGCGGTACTGGTTTAAATTTAGCATTGCAGCATACCGCAGATATAGGAAATTCTGACGTAACAGCAGAATCAAAATTAGACGCAAGTAAGGCAAAGCAGTTAGTAGACCATAAGGTATGTGCAATAGGATTTGCAGTAGTAGTAAATCCTAATGTTAAGGTTGATTCTTTAACAAAAGATCAAATACAAAAAATATTTACAGGCCAAATTACTAATTGGAAGGATGTAGGTGGAGATGACATGAAGATAAATGTAATAAATAGAACAAAGTCATCTGGTACAAGAGCTACATTTAAAGATACGGTAATGGGTGGAAAGGATGAAAAGGAAGGACTTGGAACAACCCAGGATTCTAATGGAAATGTAGAAAGTGCAATCAAAACTACTCAAGGTTCCATAAGTTATCTAGCTCTTTCTTATTTAACAGGATCAGCAAAAAATAATGTTAAAACTTTAAAAATAGAAGGTGTTGAGGCTTCAACGGAGAATATAACTTCTAAAAAATATCCCTTCTGGTCATTTGAACATATGTATACAAACGGAGAAGCAAAAGGACTGGCAAAAACTTATATAGATTACGTACTTAGTAATGAAAATAAGGATACTATAAAGAAACTTGGATATATACCAATGAGTGATATGAATGAAAAATAATTTGGAAAATTTTAATGGCTGGCTGCAAAAGCAGTCAGCCATTAAAAATATAAATTTGAGGTCGGTGAATATGGAAAAAAAATTATTTTGGAATAAACTGAAAAATGAGTATATAGGAAGAGGATTTGCGGTATTTTGTGGATTAATTATTATAGTTCTTACTCTTAGTATAATAATTTTTATAGCTTCAAAAGGCATAAATACATTTATAAAATGGAGATATCCTATAACTGAATTTTTATTTACTTCTAATTGGGCTCCTGACAGCAGCAATCCAAAACTTGGGGCAGCTATATTTTTCGTAGGATCTATACTTGTTTCTGTAGGAGCGGTTATAATAAGCGCACCTATAGGTATAGCACTTGCTGTATTTATGCATTATATATCTCCTAAGGTAGGTTCTAAGATATTACAACCTTCTCTAGAATTATTTGTAGGTATACCTTCAGTTGTATATGGTTGGGTAGGATTTAGTGTACTTCTTCCATTTTTGAAGAGAGGTTTTGGAGGAATTGGTTTTAGCTTAATAGCAGGTATATTAGTTTTGAGTATAATGATTTTGCCTACTATAGCAAGCATATCTGCAGACGCTGTAAAAACTATCCCTAAAAGTTATATGGAAGCATCTTATGGACTTGGTGCAACTAGATGGCAGACTATAAGCAGAGTGATAATTCCATCTGCTAAAAGCGGTATATTGACGGGAGTAGTATTAGGTATTGCTAGGGCTTTTGGAGAAGCTCTTGCAGTGCAAATGGTAATAGGAAATACAGTGAAATTTCCTGGAAATTTATTGAGCCCTACATCTACACTCACAAGTATTTTAACTATGGATATGGGAAATACAGTATCTGGAACTGCATGGAATGATGCATTATGGTCTCTAGCATTATTTCTTCTAATAATTTCTTTTATATTTATTATAATAATAAGGGCTATTGAAAAAAGGAGTGAAATAAAATAATGGATGCTAAAGTTAAAGATAAAATTTGGACTGGAGTTTTTTATACAGTAACTTTTTTTATAGTAGCTCTTTTAGTAGCTCTAATAGGATATATACTGTTTAAAGGTATGGGATTTTTTAAGCCATCGTTTTTATTTGGAAGTGCAAAATTTGGAGAAGCAGGAGGGGGTATAGGACCTCAGCTTTTCAATTCTTTTTACATGTTAATAGTTGCACTTATTATAAGTGTTCCTTTTGGCATAGGAGGGGGAATATACCTGGCAGAGTATGCCAGGAAAGGAAAACTGTTGAACATGATAAGATTGTGTATAGAAACCATGTCTTCCTTACCTTCTATTGTAGTAGGATTGTTTGGACTCCTCATATTTGTAAACATGACCGGCTGGGGATTTACACTATTATCAGGGGCATTAGCCATATCTATATTGAATTTACCAGCTTTAACTAGGGTAAGCGAAAATGCTATAAGGATAGCATCAATTCCTGTAAAAGAAGCTAGCCTTGGACTTGGTGCAACTAGATGGCAGACTATATCAAAAGTAGTTCTTCCTTCGGCAATACCTCAGATATTGACAGGTATAATACTTGCATCAGGAAGAATATTTGGAGAGGCAGCAGCACTTCTATATACAGCAGGCATGAGTGCACCTAAATTAAATTTCTCTTATGTAAGTTTGATTGACAATGGTTCTGCTTTCAGCTTAATGAGACCTGCAGAAACAATAGCAGTATATATATGGAAGTTAAATTCTGAGGGAATGGTACCAGATGCGGCACAAATAGCTAATAAAGCTTCTGCAGTCTTGGTAATTATGGTATTATTGTTTAATTTTTTAGCCAGAGTACTTGGAAGAAAGATATATGAATCCTATACTGGTAAAAAATAAGGAGGAAAGTTGATGGATATAATATATACTAAAGATCTTGATTTGTATTATGGGTCTACTCAGGCTCTTAAAAAAGTAAATTTGAATGTACAAAAAAACTCCGTTACAGCATTAATAGGACCTTCCGGGTGTGGAAAATCTACGTTTTTGAGAACTTTAAATAGAATGAATGACTTAATAGATTCAGTTAGGATAGATGGAAAAGTGTTTTTTGAAGACAAGGACATATATAAAGATTATGATGTAATAGATTTGAGAAAAAGAATTGGCATGGTATTTCAAAGCCCTAATCCATTTCCTAGGTCCATATATGACAATGTAGCATATGGACCTAGAATACATGGTATAAAGGACAAAAGTAAATTAGATGAATTAGTTGAAAATAGTTTAAAAGGGGCAGCCATTTGGGATGAAATTAAAGATAGATTGAATAGAAGTGCACTAGGGCTTTCTGGTGGTCAGCAGCAAAGATTGTGTATAGCAAGAACTCTTGCAGTAGAACCAGAGGTGCTGCTTATGGATGAACCTACTTCTGCATTAGATCCTATATCTACATTAAAAATAGAAGAATTAATGGATGTATTAAAGAAAAAATATACTATAATAATAGTTACGCATAATATGCAGCAGGCTGGTAGAATATCAGATTATACTGCTTTTTTCCTAAATGGAGAAGTTATAGAAGCACAAAAAACAGAAAATATTTTTTATAAACCTAAAGATAAAAGAACAGAGGATTATATTACAGGAAGATTTGGCTAAACTATAATTTTAAAATAAAAGTATATATTATATTTAAGAGAGGTGATATTGTGCCGAGAAGTAAATTTGATTATGAATTATCGGAAATGCATAATGATGTACTTAGGATGGGAAGTGTAGTTGAAAAGCAAATTCATCAATGTATAGAAGCTTTAGTTAATCAGGATATAAAAATTGCAAAGGAAACTATAAAAAATGACGATTTAGTGGATAATTTGCAGAAAGAAATAGAGAATAAATGTATAAGATTGACAGCAAGAGAGCAGCCTATTGCTACGGATTTGAGGATAATATTTACTACATCTAAATTAGTAACTGACCTGGAAAGAATAGCTGATCATGCTGTAGACATAGCGAAAGTTACATTGAGACTGGAAAGTGAAAAGTATGAAAGAAAGCTTATATATATACCTCAAATGGCTGAGATAATAAATAAGATGATAAAGAGGTCATTAGATGCTTATGTGGACAGAAACGTGGAAGAAGCTTACGAAGTTTGCAAAATGGATGATGAGGTAGACAAATTATATAAAAATGTATTTAAAGAAATGCTGGAATTGATGAACAAAGATAAAAGTAAGATAAATCAATTTACTCAATTGTTATTTGTATGCAAATATTTGGAAAGAATAGCAGATCACGTAACTAATATATGTGAAGAGGCCATATACTTAGTTACAGGAGAACAAAAAGATTTAAATGAATAAATTATATTTGATTATGCACTTAGGAAACTAGGTGCTAATATTTTGAAAAATATTAGCCTTTGGTTCAAATTAAGTCGTTATTAAATTTTTGTAGAATTTTTAATCATTTTTAAATTTTAATGTCATGCAGGTATTAAAATAGTATAGTTGATGCATTTAGTTAGCATATTAATGGTATATTCACATATATATAGGGGGGAATTTTGTATTTAATTTTAATGAATTATATGTTATACTTTATAAGGTCGAAAATATATATTTTCAATAATAGGGAGGGATATAATGTTTGCTTTTACTCCAAAAGAAGACAAATTCTATGAGTTCTTTGTGCAAACTGCAAATATTGCCTATACAGAAGCAAAATTGTTGTTAGATTTTTTAAATAACTTGGAAAATTCAGAAGAAAATTTAAAAAAATTAAAAGAGGTGGAACATGAAGGAGATAAAAAACAGCATGAGATATTGGAACAGCTAAATAAGACATTTATTACTCCAATTGACAGGGAAGATATATATATAATAGCGAAGGATATGGATGACATTATTGATTATATAGAATCTACAGCTAGTAGGTTTGTTATGTTTAATGTAAATGAATGCACGGAAGATGCTATTTCATTAAGTAAAATGATAGTTCAATGTTGCAAGGAACTTATCGTTATAATGGAAGAGCTAAAAAATATGAAAACAAGCAAACAGTTATCAAAGAAAATAATAGAAGTAAATAGAATAGAAGAAGACGGAGATGTAATTTCAAGAAAAGCTATTGGTGATATATTTAGAAAAGACATAAAAGTTATAGATGTTATAAAATGGAGAGAAATATATCAATATCTTGAGGACACTTTAGATGCCTGTGAGGATTTAGCTAATGTTATTGAAGGAGTAGTAATGAAAAATGCCTAGTACTTTAGTAATGACTATTTTAATAGTTGTAATTGCAGTTATATTTGATGTTATTAATGGTTTTCATGACAGTGCTAATGCCATAGCCTGTGCTGTATCTACAAGATCTCTAACTTTAAAACAGGCTGTTGTAATTTCTGCAGTCTTAAATTTTGCAGGTGCTTTTTTAAGCGTTTCAGTTGCGGAAACTGTGGGAAAAGGTATAGTTGATCCTAATAACATAACCCAGGAAGTAATTATAGCAGCTCTTGTTGGAGCTATAATATGGAATTTAATAACTTGGTATTTTGGAATACCTAGCAGTTCTTCTCATGCCCTTGTAGGAGGAATAGTAGGATCATCAATTATATATAAGGGTACATTTCTAATTGTCAATTGGTC
Source organism: Clostridium sp. (assembly GCA_036720575.1). Classification (GTDB taxonomy): domain Bacteria; phylum Bacillota; class Clostridia; order Clostridiales; family Clostridiaceae; genus Clostridium_B. Next base: position 4,858 of record DAIMMR010000082.1, on the reverse strand, counting down.
AACTCTTTTTTGGAAAGTTATTTTTTGGCTCATATTGTCACCAATAATAGGATTTATAGTGGGATTTATTCTTATGAATATAATAAAAGCATTTCTAGTAAATACAAGGCCTTCTACTGTAACAAAAATATTTTCAAAAGCTGAAATTTTTTCTACCATGTTTTTAGCTTTAAATCATGGTGAAAATGATGCTCAAAAAACTATGGGAGTTATAACTATGACCCTTGTAAGTGCTGGGTTTATAAAAGAATTTTCAATACCTATATGGGTAAAAGTAACCTGTGCACTTGCTATGGCATGTGGAACTGCAATGGGAGGAAAAAGGATAATTAAAACCATGGGTTCTAAAATGGCTAAAATAGTGCCTGTAAATGGTTTTGCAGCGGAAATGGGATCTTCTGCGGTAATACTAACAGCTACTATGTTTCAGGCACCTGTTAGCACAACTCATATAATAAATTCAGCTATAATGGGAGTTGGTTCAGCTAAAAGATTTTCAGCAGTCAGGTGGTCTGTAGTTAAAGATATAGTTATAACATGGATATTTACTATACCAAGTTGTGCTGTTATTTCAGGAATTGTATTGTTTTTGATAAATTTACTATAATTTTAACAAAATCTCTTCTATTAGTTTAGGGAGATTTTTTATTTAAAAAGTTTAATAATTGACTAAATATACATATTAGGTTATATTCTAAATATATGTTAAAGTTTCTAGAGTTCAATATTGTAACTCAATAGATTGAAAGTCTCATATCATCAAGTGATTCTTAGACTCAGACGGAGTTTACTTATGAGGGATTCCTCTCTCTATCTGAGTCATAGAAGAACTTATCCAGGGTCGTATCAGCCGTTATGCACAGCATAAGAACTCTAAATGACTTAAGCTCAAGAGTCCTAATATCTTCCACCTAACGAAAAGCAGATATCCCAAATCTTTGATTTGGTGATAGTCGCTTTCGCAGAGTGTGATGGGAGTGTTACGGATGGTAGGCATCGGATAAATTTTAGCCGGGAGTTGTATAAATGGGAAATAAAATAAAAGCAATTAAATCTGAAAGTATTGCTGAGGAAATGGGAATAGAAAAGGGAGATTGTCTTTTATCCATTAATGGAGAGAAAGTCAAGGATATTATAGATTATAAATTTTTGATAAGCGATGAGTATATTAAAGTTGAAATAGAAAAGAAAAGTGGAGAAGTGTGGGATTTAGAGATAGAAAAGGAATATGATGAAGAGTTGGGATTGGAATTTGAGGAACCAATTATTGATAAACCTAAAAGTTGCCATAATAAATGCATATTTTGTTTTATAGATCAGATGCCAAAAGGAATGAGAGATACCCTTTATTTTAAAGATGATGACTCAAGATTGGCCTTTCTTCAAGGAAATTTTGTGACACTCACTAATATGAATGATGAGGACATAGATAGAATAATTAAATATAAGATAAGTCCTATAAATGTATCTGTACATACTACTAATCCGGATCTTAGAATTAAAATGATAAATAACAAATTTGCCGGTAATATATATACATTATTAAAAAGACTTACCCAAAATGGTATAAAAATAAATTGTCAGATAGTATTATGTCCTGGTATAAATGATGGAGGAGAATTTAAAAGAACTGTAGAGGATTTGTATGAATTATATCCTGGGGTGGCAAATGTGGCAGTGGTTCCTGTTGGAATTACAAAGTACAGACAGACCCTTTTTCAATTATCTAGATACGATAAAAATTCTGCATCTAAACAATTAAAGATTGCAGAAGAATTGCAGCGCAAATATATAGAAGAAATAGGAGTTCCGTTTGTGAGATTATCTGATGAATTTTATCTTGTCTCTGAAGCCAAGATTCCAGGCTGTAATTTTTATGAAAATTACAGCCAGTTAGAAGATGGTGTGGGTATGGTAAGACTCTTTAGGGATAATATCTTAAGTCATCTTAAAAGTTTAAATAAAGGTGCACGAGGATCGTTTACATTTTTAACTGGGGAATTAGCCTATAGTGAAATAAAAGATGCAGCAGAAAAAATAATGGAAAACAGTCCAGATATAATAATTGATGTAAAAAAAATAATAAATAATTTTTTTGGCCATACTATAACTGTGGTTGGGCTTATTACAGCAAGAGATATAATGGAACAATTAAAATATAAGACTTTAGGGAAAAACATAGTAATACCGGAATGTATGCTTAGAAAAGGATATGAACTTTCAAATTCAGATAAAAGGGTATTTTTAGATGATATAACTTTAGATGAATTAGAAAAAGCTTTAAATAGAAACATATTGGTATGTGATTATACTGGGAATGATTTAATACAGATTATAAATGAAAACAGTGAGGTGGAATAACTAATGGGAAAACCAATAGTTGCTATAGTAGGAAGGCCTAATGTAGGTAAGTCTACGTTATTTAACAAATTAGCAGGAAAGAGAATATCTATAGTGGAAGATACACCTGGAGTTACAAGAGACAGGGTGTATGCTGAAGCAGAATGGTTAAAATATAATTTTACCATAATTGATACAGGTGGAATTGAACCTGAAAGTACTGATGTAATAATTTCTCAAATGAGAAGGCAGGCTCAGGTGGCAGTAGAAACTGCAGATGTAATAATATTTATAGTAGATGGAAAAGAAGGAGTTACTGCAGCAGATAGGGAAGTAGCCCAAATGCTTAGAAAAAGTAAAAAATCAATTGTACTTGTGGTGAATAAAATAGATAATATAAATCAAAATGATTATGTTTATGAATTTTATAACTTAGGTATAGGAGAACCTATGGCTATATCTGCGTCACAGGCATTAGGACTTGGAGATATGCTGGATAAAGTAGTGGAAAACTTTAAAGATGATGAAGATAATGATATAGACAGTGAGTATATAAAAATAGCTTTTATAGGAAAGCCAAATGTAGGAAAATCATCTCTTATAAATAAATTGTTAGGGGAAGAAAGAGTTATTGTAAGTGATATTCCTGGAACCACAAGGGATGCTGTGGACAGTTACCTGGAAACGGACTATGGAAAGCTTTTACTTATAGATACTGCAGGTCTTAGAAAAAAGAGTAAGGTTAAAGGGGAAATAGAGAGATATAGTGTAATAAGAACTTACACTGCAATAGAGAGAGCAGATGTGTGTGTGCTTATATTGGACGCAGTTCACAGTATAAGTGAGCAGGATGAAAAGATAATAGGCTATGCCCATGAATTAAGTAAATCCATAATGGTTATAATTAACAAATGGGACTTAATAGATAAGGATACAAAAACAGTTAATGAATATAACAGAGAAATAGGAACAAGTCTTTCTTTTATGCCATATGCTCCTTATTTATTTATATCTGCCAAAACAGGACAGAGAGTAAATAAGGTTTTACAACTTATAAAAGAATGCTATGACAATTATTGTAAGAAAATAAAAACAGGAGTGTTAAATGATATAATAAGTAAAGCAGTTATGATGAAAGAACCTCCTGTTATATTGGGTAAGAGATTAAAAATTTACTATGTAACTCAAATAGGAAATAAACCTCCTACTTTTGTATTTTTCGTAAATGACCCTAGCTGTGTTCATTTTTCTTATAGGAGGTATATTGAAAATCAATTGAGAGACAACTTCGACTTTACGGGAACAGGGATAAAGTTAGAGTTTAGGGAAAGGAAGGAATAATTGTGTATTCATCTGTATCTTTTTTGGGAGGGGGAAGTTTTGGAACGGCCCTCTCAGTTATACTTGCAAAAAAAGGTGTAAAGGTAAACTTGTGGGATAGAAATGAAAGTATAGTTGAGGATATAAATGTAAAGAGAGAGAATATAAGGTATTTACACGGCGTAGTTATTCCACAAGATGTAGAGGCCTCTAATGATGTAAAGAATGTAATTGAAAAAGGGGAAGTGCTGGTGTTGTCAGTGCCATCCCAGGCAGTAAGAGAGGTTTTGATAAATTTTAAAAATTTTATAAGGGAAGATCAGATAATTGTAAACATAGCTAAAGGTATAGAAGAAAGAAGCGGAAAGAGACTTTCTAAAGTTATACAGGAAGAACTACCTTTAAATAAGGTAGTGGTACTTTCAGGACCAAGTCATGCGGAAGAAGTTGCTAGGGATATACCAACTACAGTAGCTGTATCTTCAGAAAATATGGAATACGCCAAAAAAATTCAAGATTTATTTATGACGAATAAGTTTAGGATATATACAAATGAAGATATTATAGGAGTGGAAATTGGAGGAGCAGTTAAAAATGTAATTGCACTTGCCTGTGGAATTTCAGATGGTATAGGTTATGGAGATAATTCAAAGGCAGCTCTCATGACTAGAGGAATTGCTGAGATAGTAAGAATTGGTGAAAAATTAGGAGGTAGAAGGGAAACCTTCTCGGGACTTACAGGTATAGGTGATCTTATAGTTACATGTACAAGTGTTCATAGTAGAAATCGAAGGGCAGGTATACTTATAGGACAGGGAACTCCTGTAAAAAAAGCAGTAGAGGAAGTAGGAATGGTAGTAGAAGGTATAAAAGCTTGCAGGGCTTTTTATGAATTAAAAGAAAAATTAAATGTGCAGATGCCTATAACAGAGGCACTTTACAGCATACTGTTTCAAGGAAAAGATCCTAAGTATACTGTATATGAGCTTATGACCAGAGAAAAAAAGGATGAAGTGTATTAATCAATAATATTAGTAATAAAATATGCCCCATAAAAATATATATATACTGATAATATTAGATTATTGGAGGGTATGTTTTGGAAAATTTTGATATATACAAAGATATTGCAGATAGAACTCAGGGAGATATATATGTAGGTGTTGTGGGACCTGTAAGAACTGGAAAGTCAACTTTT
>DAIMMR010000662.1:0-1693 GCA_036720575.1 Clostridium sp. | reverse complement strand
AATAGAGGAGAGATTTTATGGAAAATGTAAGGAAAATATATTCATATACTAGAAAATCAGAAAATTATGATAACAAGGATATAGATTTAATTGAACTGGATAAAAGGTTTGATAAATTATTTAATATAATAGAAAAAAACAACACAAATATGAATAATAAATTTAATAAATTAGATAAGAAAATGGATGATATGGATAAAAAAATAGATAAATTGGGGGAGATTATTCATGGCAAGAATAAGCAAAGATAAAATTGATTTAGATACTACACTTATAAATGTAAGTGTAGTATTAAAAGGATTCAGACAGAAATTAGATATATATACTACCGCAACGGAATCAACGGAATTTGTGGACTGGCTTAATAATAATCCTGCAATACATAGTACTAGAGTAGAAGATAAGGAAAAGTTTACAAATAAATATTTCATATTTAATGACTATAAGAAAAAGAAAACTATTTGCATTAATAGAAATGAGATAAAAGAATTTGAAGTACCTTTCATATCTGATATAAGCGATAGTGATATTGAATTTAAAATATTATATGTTCAATAACCGTTATGTTTTAAACGATGCAACTCTGGTGACAATGTTTGTAATTTTTTAAGTCGTTGTATCGTATCTACAGATATACCAAGTTGTTTGGCAATATCAACTTGTGTCATTTGAACCGCATTTTGCGGTTGAGGAATACCTGCACTTCCTTGTCTCACTCCACATAATTTTTCATATTCTGTAAATACTTTTCCTTGCTTAAGTGTATTATTGAATTAGAGAGATTTTATGGAAAATGTAAGGAAAATATATTCATATACTAGAAATTCAGAAAATTATGATAATGAGAATTTAAATGATAAATTTGATAAATTAATATTACAAATGGGAGAAAATTATAATGAAATGAATAGAAAATTTGATAAATTAGATAAAAAAATGGATGCAATGGATAGAAAAATGGATAAATTAATTTAATGGTATCTCAAATCACAATTTTGTGACATGAGATACCTAAACATTTAAAATGCTTCTATTCCGTTTAAAACATATCGATCACATTGTCACCAGAAACTAACCTTGAGTTCTGGCTTAACAGTGAGGTTTCATTCCAAGGAATCGTTATAATATAACAAATTCCCATATTGGGGAATTGTAAATAAATTAGAAAGGATTTGAAAATATGAAAAGTAATAAATTTAAAACAGAACTAAATAAAATTGAAAAGAAAAATAGAAATAAATATTTATATTTTTGCTGGAGAAATAAAGTAAATAATGCTCAAACTAAATTTAGTGAGATGAGCAAAGAAGATTTTTTAGATAGATATAAAAAAACATTCAGTGAATTAAACTTAAATTTATATAAGACTAGTTGGGAAGGATCTGAAGAATATGACTATTTATATTCTTTACTAATGCAACTTAGAAGCCACAAGGATTTATATAAAATTTATAATGTGGTCAAAGACAAGGCTTTAACTGGCGATGATAAGGCAGTTAAAACCTTTCTTATGTTAAAAGAAGAAATTAATAAAACAGATATAGATATAAAAAATTTAGATATCCCTCAAAAGGACAACGAAGTAAAAAATGAAATTGATGATTTGGATTTATCTGAAGAATAGGAGGGGTTAAATGATTGTTACACATGAGCAGAAATTAAAAAAGATTAATAGTAATCCAATTCTTTGGCT
>DAIMMR010000661.1:0-1696 GCA_036720575.1 Clostridium sp. | reverse complement strand
AAAAAAGGGTGACTTACGCCACCCTAAATGTTTTCACAACGGAATAATCCTTATTGTGATTAGCTAAAATTTCACCACAAAGAAAGAAAAAATATTTGAATCTTACAAATTTTTCTCCATAATTTTATATATTTGTAACAAAGAAACCATTTCTCTATATTATGAAACATATCTTAGGTTTAGATTTAGGAACAAACAGTGTAGGTTGGGCACTCATCGATGACAAGCAAAAACAAATAATAAAAGCAGGAAGTCGTATTATTCCAATGGATGCAGCTACAATGGGAAATTACGAAAGCGGAAATCTCCAGTCACCTGCTTCTCAGAGAACCACGTTTCGAGGAACACGCAGACTTTATCAACGTGCAGAACTCAGAAGGGAAAGACTGCTTAGAGTATTGCACATTCTCAATTTTTTACCACCGCATTTTGAAGAACAAATTGACTTCACAGAACATCCAGGTCAATTTAAAGATCATGGAGAACCCTTGCTTCCATACAAAAAGGATGAAAATGGAAAAAATGAATTTATTTTTCAAATTTCTTTCCATGAGATGTTAGATGACTTCTCCATCAATCAACCAGAAATGGTATCCAAGGGGAAAAAGGTACCCTACGACTGGACCATCTATTATCTTCGTAAAAAGGCTCTGTCAAAACCTATTACCAAAGAAGAACTGGCTTGGATCATCCTCAACTTCAACACTAAAAGAGGTTATTATCAATTAAGAGGAAAAGATGAGGAATTAAAGAGCAACAAAAATGAAGAATATAAGAGTCTTAAAGTAAAACTAGTAGAAGATTTGGGACCAAACACAAAGAAAAAAGGATTTAACTGGTATCAAATTACTTATGAAAACGGAGCTTACCAGAAGAAATCAAGTCCCATCCCTCCACGACATATTGGAGAACAAGTCGATTTAATTATTACTACTACATATAACAAAGATGGCAGTATAAAAACTGATAAGGAAGGAAATTCACTTATTAAGGTACGAGATCCAAAGGAAGACGATTGGGCTTTAAAGAAAAAACGAACAGAATTTCATATTGAAAATAGTGGAAGCACTGTCGGAAACTATATTTATAATTACCTATTAAAAAATCCTTTTGCGAAAATACGAGGAAAATACGTCCATACTATAGAACGAAAATTTTATAAGGATGAACTAATTGAAATCCTAAACAAACAAGCAGAATTTTTACCAGAGCTTAAAGATAAAGAATTATTGGAGAAATGTATAAATGAATTATACCACCATAACAAGAACCACAGGGAATCATTAAAAAACAAGGGATTTACAAATTTATTCGTCAACGATATTATCTTCTATCAACGTCCTCTTAAAAGCAAAAAAAGTGAAATTGGTAATTGCCCATTTGAATATTATACATTCAAAGACCCTCAAACTAAAGAAAGAAAGATTCAACATATCAAATGTATTTCTAAATCTAATCCTATTTACCAAGAATTTCGTCTGTGGCAATTTATTCAGAATCTTAAGATATATACCAAAGAAAAAGAAATTAATGGGAGGCTTCAAACAGATGTTGATGTTACATGTGAGTTTCTAAAATCACCTGATGATATCTGCAAACTCTATGATTGGTTGAAAGAACGAAAAGATATTAATCAGGAAGAATTACGGGGCACCAGCATAGTTCCGTGTTAGTTTACCCAAAGATTAAGGAAACT
>DAIMMR010000660.1:0-1696 GCA_036720575.1 Clostridium sp. | reverse complement strand
GGCTATCGTTATGATAGCGAAACAGGATTATATTATCTTCAGGCCAGGTATTATAACCCAGAGTGGGGACGATTCCTCAATGCGGATAATTTTGGGGGAGATACAGGAAGTTTATTATCCCATAACGTTTTTGCCTATTGTATGAATAACCCTGTAAATTTAAGTGATCCAAGTGGGCATTTTATTCAATTTCTTATCCCAGTAGCTATTCTTGTTGTAAGGGTTGTTTCGGTAGCTATAACGATTTATAGTGCTTATACTGCATGTAAAAATATTTATAATGCCTATCAAGAAGGTGGAACAAGCGCAGCTTTAAGACAATCTGGGACAGAGGCTTTAAATCTCTCATTCAAAGAATTTACGAAACCTCTTCGTATGATAAATAAGTCAAAAAAGGTTATTAAGGATATAACTAGTATTTCATCTAAGGGAGGTACTAAATCTTTTGAAACACCAATTAATTCTGGAACTTCTATGCCAAGAGATAAGGCTACACCGAATTCAATATACGAACAACTAAATCCTGATGGTGCTGTAAAAAGCAGAGCTTTTTATGACCATAATGGTAATCAATTTAATAGACAGGATTTTGACCATCAGCATTTTGATAAGAAAACTAAACAATATTATCAGCCACATGAGCATAATTATAGATATAATGATAAAGGTCAACCGGCTGGGAAATCAGATGGACCACTAACTCCAGGATATAATAATACTCCAATAAAGTAGAGAGGAGATAAAATGAGTCATATACTATTTGGAGATTTTAAATCAGATTATATTAATAAAGATCTTATAGAAAAATTAAGAAAGGAGGTTCTAAAGAAAGGGGTTTTATTCCATTTTAAAGATGAAATTAATTTTTATAATGATGTAAATAGAATGATACAAGAAAATGTTAATATTAATAATAATACGTTCTGTATTACATCTGTTAATCAAAAATATAATAGTGATGATTTGTTGTTTCCGTATGATAAATATACCGATGAGGAATTGTTTCCAAATACAGAAGAAGATAGAACACAATTTGAAAAGCTTTGTTGTCAGAACATAATGATATTAAAAAATGGGATTTCAAAAATGAGGGAATTATTACAGACACAAAACTTACGAGTTTTTATAGTAGAAGGGTATGATGATAATTTTAGCATTATAAAATGTAGCGAAGATGAAATGTTTCAAGATATTTTGAAGCAAGTTATTAATTCTTTCAATTTGAAACCCAAAATTTATGAAATAAGTTAATAATCTCTGGATTATTCATAGCTCCATCGTAAGTAGTATAGTTAGTCTAAAATGAATTATTATTGAAATCCAACAAATTAGCATGGAAATTATGTTTAGTATGCTTATATCAATGCCACGTGGGTAAGGTTACTTCATTTGATAAAAGAACAGCAGAATTTTTTGACCACTTAATACTTTGAACGTCGGATTGGAAATTAAAAAGACGCTTTAAAATGGATTGAGATGATCAAAAAGTCGGTATTTTTTATCACCAATGTTCTACCTTATTTGAAGAAAAGAGAAAAAATATTTTAGCGGTTATCGTAATTATAACTGCCCTTTTTTACCGTTTAGGAACGGGACCGTAAGGTCCCTTTTTATGTAGGATAGAGTAATTCGTACTCAGGCAACCGTCAATGGTGTCACCACAACCTATCATTTAGATGGCGGATTAGTGACTTAT
>DAIMMR010000659.1:0-1698 GCA_036720575.1 Clostridium sp. | reverse complement strand
GGAGTAGTATATGTATAAAATTTTAATTGTTGAAGACGATATGGCAATTGCAAAGTCAATGAAAAATTATCTTAATGGATGGAATTATGAAACTGAACTTATAACTGATTTCAAAGACATTACTTCAGAATTCATTAAGTTTGAGCCCCATCTTGTACTTTTGGATATATCCCTGCCATTTTTCAATGGATATCATTGGTGCAGCGAAATTCGCAGGATATCAAAGGTCCCTATTATTTTTATCTCTTCCATGTCCGATAATATGAATATCATTATGGCCGTAAATATAGGCGGTGATGATTTTATTTCTAAGCCTTTTGATTTAAATATTCTTGTGGCAAAGGTGCAGGCATTATTAAGAAGGACATATTCCTTTGGCGGAAAGATGGATATAATTGAACATAATGGTGTAGTGTTAAATTTAAGCAGTGCTGCTGTTGAATATGAAAATAATAGGATTGAACTTACAAAAAATGAATTTAAGATACTTCAAATTTTGCTTGAGAATGTTGAAAAAGTAGTTCCAAGAGATGTTATTATGACAAGGCTTTGGGAAAGTGACAGCTATATAGATGATAATACTTTAACTGTTAATGTAACCCGTCTTAGAAAAAAACTTTCAGATGCTGGTATTTATGATTTTATTAAAACAAAAAAAGGCATAGGGTATATGGTGGAATAATATGAAAGAAAAATCTTTTTTACAGCTTTTATTATGGTATGCTAAAGGTCATAAAAAAGCAATAATAATGTACGGCATTTTTGTTGGAATCTTTGCTGTAGTATTTTCATTATATTCACTGCAGCTTGAGCCAGTTTTGTATGCCTTCTTTTTATCATCAATTGCAGCTTTTCTTTTTATTATCTACGATTTTATTAAGTGCTATAAAAAGCATAATGAGCTGTGTATTATTGAAAAAAAGATAAATATAGGGTTAGATAAACTGCCAGCAGCTAATAATTTAATTGAAGCTGACTATCAGAATATTTTGCAGGCACTTTATAAGCAAAGTACGGAACTAATTTCAAAAACAGATATTAAGCAGTCAGAAATGATAGATTATTATACCCTATGGGCACATCAAATTAAAACACCAATTGCAGCAATGAGATTAATACTGCAAAGCAAATATACTGAACAAAACAAGGAATTACTAGAGCAGACCTTTAAAATTGAGCAGTATGTTGAAATGGTGATGGGATACTTAAAGATTGATAGTGCCTCATCGGATCTGGTGCTTAAAAACTATAGTTTACTTCAGATTATAAAACAAGTTATAAGAAAGTATGCGTATGTATTTGTTAGGAAAAATATAGCCCTTGATTTAAAAGAAATGGATTGTACTGTGCTGACAGATGAAAAGTGGCTGGTATTTGTAATTGAACAAATACTATGGAATGCATTAAAGTATACAAGTAGCGGTAAAATATCAATATATATGGAGGAAGCTTCTAGAAAGGTGCTCGTAATTGAAGATACAGGAGTAGGCATTGCAGAGGAAGATTTGCCAAGGGTATTTGAAAAAGGTTTTACTGGATATAATGGACGTGCCGATAAAAAGGCAACGGGAATAGGACTTTATCTTTGTAAAAAGATATTAGATAAGCTTTCACACACAATAACCATTACCTCTGAGGTTGGTGTTGGAACAACGGTAAAGATAAATCTTTCTTCTGTGAAAACTATAATTGAATAAT
>DAIMMR010000658.1:0-1698 GCA_036720575.1 Clostridium sp. | reverse complement strand
ATGAAGATGCAGACAACATAGGAATTACACTAACTTTTTTACAAAAATATGGATTGCTTGAAGAAATAAAACCAGATGAATTTACATTACCAGAAACCATAGAGAACATAGGCAGTGAAACAACTGGAGCATCAAGAACTAGAAGATTTAGGCAAAGGCAAAAGGAGAAAAAAGCGTTACCATGTAACACAATTGTAACAAACAGTAACACAGAGAAGAGAAGAGAAGAGAAGAATAGAGAAGAGTTAGATAAAGAGACAGAGAATAAAGAAAGTGTGTCTCTTAAAACAACAGAAATATTAAATTTCATAGAAGAAAGAACCTGCACTAGTTTATCAGCACAATATCAAAACATAGCTGAAATGGTTGAATTATATGAACTTGAAGATATTAAGAAAGCAATAGATAAGTCTCTTTCTAAAAACAAAAAAGGAACAAATATATTAAATTATGCTAATGGAATATTAAAAAACTGGGTTATAGAAGGGAAGGAGGAACAAAATGGAGGAAATAGCAGAAATGCTACAAAGGATATTGAAAAAAGCCCATATGACCTCAAAAAGCTTGACCAAGAAAAATGATGTATGCCCTATATGTCAAGACACCACATGGGTAGAGACAGAAAATGGCTTTAAAAGATGTAAATGTTATAAAAAAAAGCTTTTAGAGAGATTGTGGAAAGGATTTGGAGTAGACCCAAACAAAGTCAAAAAACTAAATAGTTATGAAGCATATAATGACTTACCTGCAACCCAAGAAGCTAAAGAAAAGGCTATAAATTATATTAAAAACTTTAAAGATATAAGGCTTACTGAAAATAATAGTTTTGGGTTATTTGGACAACCAGGAGCAGGAAAAAGTCATATAGTAATTGCCATAGGTGCAGCACTCTTAAATCAAAACATACAAGTTGTTTATATGCCATATTTGGAAGTATTAAGAGAACTTGAAGCAAATAGATTTGACAATGAATATTACTTAAAAATTTCTGACAGATATAAAAGACCAAAAGTGTTAATCATAGATGATTTGTTTAAAGACAAAGTGAGGAACGGAGAACTTGCTAAAGACAAGTACGGTAATAGAGCAAGCTTAACAGAAAGTGATATAAAACATATAATGCCTATTCTTAATTGCAGGTATCAAAATAGCCTTCCAACGATATTTAGTACCGAATGCACACCAAGCTTATTAGTTGAGCTTGACGAGGCTCTGGAGGGTAGAATAATGGAATCCTGTCAAGATAACTACACTGTGTTTAAAGGCAAAGAATACAATTACAGGATGCGAAAGTTTATGAAAAAGGAGGATTAATCTATGATAAGTCAGGGAAAATTCAATGAAATAGAGTTAGAACATGGATGCGGTTATTGGAATATATGTACCGAACACGCATGCCCTTGTGCTATAACTACCGAAAATAAAGGTTTAAAGCAAAACATATGGGATGATTTCATAAAAGAAAATGAAGAACTAGCAAAGGAATACAGTAACAATGATTTTGAATATGAACCAATAGAACGTTGCAAGAGGTGCGGTTCACTTGCAAAAGAAAGCGATTTATACGATGGGCTTTGCTTAGAATGTGAAGTTGAGCTTGAAGAAGAAATGGAGGAAGATTAATGAACTGGTCAGATATGTCTGGAAGTATAACAGAAGCTAGGCTAATAAGGCAGGGATTAGAAGCGAAAAACAAGA
>DAIMMR010000081.1:0-12480 GCA_036720575.1 Clostridium sp. | reverse complement strand
TCTTAGCTATTTTAATAGCAGTTACTATTTTTGAAGGTTCATCTGTCATAATAACTACGTCTGCAGCTTCAATAGCAGCATCTGAACCAATACCGCCCATAGCAATTCCAACATCTGCTCTTGCAAGCACAGGAGCATCATTTATTCCATCTCCTACAAAAATCATCTTTTTGTTAGAAGATTTTTCAGTGATTATGTCATTTAATTTTTCTACTTTTTGATCTGGAAGAAGCTGTGCATGAACCTCATCCAATCCTAATTTATACCCTATTGCTTCTCCAATTTTTTTATTGTCTCCCGTGAGCATCACTGTTTTCTTTATTCCTATGTCTTTTAACATTTTAATTGTATCTTTAGAATCTTCTTTTACTTCATCAGATATTACTATATAACCCATGTAAATTTTATCGAGTGCAACGTGGATTACAGTTCCAATAACTTCTGACATATCATAATTTATTTTTTCTTTCTCCATAATTCTGGTATTTCCTGCAATAACTTCTCTTCCATCTACTTTTGCTTTAATACCCTCACCTGAAATCTCAACATAATCCTTTATTAAATTTTTCTCTACATTTTGATTGTACTGTTTCACTATAGACAAAGCTATAGGATGATTTGAATAAGACTCTGCAAAAGCTGCATATTTTAAAATATCTTCCTTCTTGAATCCATTAAAAGCCTTTACCTGGGTAACTTTAAATATTCCTTTAGTAAGTGTTCCTGTCTTATCAAACACCACTGTATCTATGCTATTTAAAGCTTCAAGGTAATTCCCACCTTTTACAAGAATCCCATTTTTAGAAGCTGCTCCTATTCCTCCAAAGAATCCAAGAGGTACTGAAATAACCAGTGCACAGGGGCAAGAAACTACTAAAAATACAAGAGCCCTATAAATCCACTTAGAAAAACTTTCCCCTCCCATTAAAAATGGTGGCAATAAAGCTAGTCCTATTGCAAATGCCACAACTGCAGGCGTATAGTACCTAGCAAACTTTGTAATAAAATTTTCTGTAGAAGCTTTTTTACTGCTGGCATTTTCAACTAAATCCAATATTTTAGCTACAGTAGATTCTTTAAAACTTTTAGTTACCTTCAAAGTTAAAACTCCATTTTTATTTATATATCCACCAAGCACTGTATCCTTGCATCCTACTTCTTTTGGAAGAGATTCTCCAGTTAACGCAGAGGTATCTACCATAGATTTGCCTTCTACAATTTCTCCATCCAAAGGTATTTTTTCACCTGGTTTTACTAAAATAAACTCACCTATATTCACATCTTCAGGGTTCGTCTTTTTTAATCCTAATTCAGTCTTTACATTTGCAAATTCAGGTTTTATATCCATAAGATCCGCTATAGACTTTCTTGACTTATTTACTGCCCTATCTTGAAAATATTCACCTATTTTATAAAAAAGCATAACAGCAACTGCTTCAGGAAATTGTCCAATTGTAAAAGCTCCTATACTTGCAATACACATTAAAAAATTTTCATCAAATATTTGTCCGTGAGAAATATTTTTAACTGCTTTCCAAAGTACATCCTTTCCTATAGCAATATAACTTATAAGAAAAAGTGTAAATTCAACTTGAAATGAAAATTTAAATATTACACCCGTAATATATATCAAAATACCAACTATTGAAATTATATCTCCAATTTTTTTATTCTTTTCCTTAGATAAATCCTCAATTTTTCTTGATTTTTCATTAACTTCATATATAACTTTTACATCTGGTTCTAACCTTTTAACTATAGATTTTATATTTTCCACAGCGTTATTAAATTTTTTTTCATCGTACAATTCAAATTTAAGCTTTTTAGATAAAAAATCCACAGAAGCATTCTTTATTTCAGGCATTTCATTAATTTTATTTTCTATTTTTGCAGCACAGTGTGCACAATCAAGTCCTTCGAGAATAAATTCTTTTTTAGCATACTTATTTTGTAATTTTCTATTATTTTGTAATTTTACTTCCATAGTATTGTTCATTCTAATCCACCTCCCAGCTATTAATAACATATGCTCATGTGTTCATGCGTTTGTGCTTTAAGTATAATTTAATTTGCTTTTCTTGTCAACAAAATTTATTCGACGCCTACCTAACGTAAACTCCTGCTTCGTTTAATAATCAATGCAAATAAGGCATATGAAAAAATAAACTAGTTATTTTTTCATATGCCTTATATTTTTAAATGCAAATTTAATTATATATTTTTGTAGGTTTATCATCCAAATCTACTTTTTCGATATTTTCTGTATTTGGATTTACAAGAGCCACAGCTTTTTCCCTGCTTAAAGTTACCATAACATTTCCATTAGCTTTATCTATAGTAACGTCAGTAGGATATCTACCTACCCTTATTTTTTTTACACTTTTAAAACTTCTCATATCCACTACACTTAAAGTATCCTCTCCTGTATTTGCCACATAACAGTATCTTCCATCATAAGATATACAAAAATTCTTAGGTTTCCTCCCTACAGCTATAGATTGAAGTACGGTATAATTTTGAAAATCTATTAAAGATATATCATTGCTCTCTTTATTTGCTACAAGTGCATATTTCTTGTCTGGGGTAAATGAAATTTTTGAAGGATGTTTGCCTACCTCTAATTTTTTTAAAAGCTTATCATCCTTAATCTGATAAAATAACAAAAACCCTGTACCATCCTCATCTTTAGAATTTGAGGCAACTACTACTAGGATTTTACCATCCGGTGAAATTTGAATGTCCTCTGGTTTACCCTCCACACTAATTTTACTTATAATTTGATTTGTAACCGTGTCAATCTTACATATGGTTTTATCTCCTGTAATTACAAAATAATAAGATCTGTATTCTTCCAAATCTTTAGCCATAGAATTTGACTTATACTGCATTATTATAAATCCGCTGCTTAAAAAAAGTACTACTAAAAATAAAATAAAAAAAACTTTAAACCATCTTTGATGAGTCATAAGCACCACCTCATATATGTTTTCTCTATTTTATTTTGCACCTTTTTTACCATATATATTCTTATTTATAACAAATTTTCAATTTTTAATATATTCATTTATCTGACGGCTACCTACTGTAACACTCCCACTTCTATCAAAGTGGGAGATAACAGTAGCTACGCCCCTAGATAATTCATCTAAACTTAGTGGGAGAAACAAACTCCCACTAAGTAAGATTCATTGATATATTTCTACCGTAGTTTTAAGTCCAACATATTTTTTTAGTATATCCATATCTTTATTAGATAGAGCAATACATCCATAAGTCCAGTCGTATTTGGAGCCACCACCATGTATTCCTATTTCTCCTCCAAGTGAAGTATTCCATGGCGGCTGTTCTTTATTATTTATAGCCCATTCTATTCTGTCATAATTAATTTTACCTATGACTTTCTTATTTAAAGCTTCTTTAGCATCATCTATATTTGGATAACTTATTCCAAAAAAATAATCATATTTGCTTTTAGGATTTGTATAACATATGTAATAGGTTCCTTCTGGAGTTTTTAAATCCCCTTCTTTTTCTTTTTTACCTGATGGAACTCTTCCAAGTCCAACTTTAAACCTTCCAATCAATTCATTATCTCCATAGAGTTCCATTACCCTTTTTTCCTTATAAATTTTTATCGAAGTTTTTTCTGGTTTTTGCTTTGGAGCTTGAAAAAACAATTTTCCTTTCTCCGCCTGTACGTTTTTTTCGGTTACGTTATTTTTAGCTGAAATATTTTTAAATTCATTTTGCCTAATATATCTTTTTATAGATAACCCAGAAACAGTTGCTATTACAACTGTACCAAAAACCAGAAATACCAATGGGAAAATTATGTGCTTCTTTTTCATAATCATCACTTACCTTTTGTAGTATTTTTATTATATTTTACATTAATTTATCAATCTACGCCAATTATACTCTTAATCCATTCTATTATATTTTTATTTTTCTTGTCCACTTTTTTATATTGCTCCACTCTTTGATTATATACTTTAAACTTATCGTTATAATTTTTCACGTCTGCATTATATTGTTCAAGTTGAGTATTATATTCTATAACTGCATTATTCCACTTACTGGTTTCTCCTTGAGACTTTGTAGAATCTACCTGACTCTTCAATTTTTCTAAACCATTCTGCTCTTTTTGGAGGTTATTTTTTAAATTTTGAATTTCATTTTGACTTTGTTGAATACTTAAATACATTTCTTTAGTTGTACTGTTACTGGCGGAATATTCCCTGCTAGATCTTATATCTACAAATGCTGCTACACAAACAATTAAAAGTATTATAATTATGATAGAAATTTCAATCAAAATAGATTTCAATTTTGATTTTAATTTTCCCACAGCTATCCTCTCCTACACTAAAATGGAAAAACATCATTAAGTATATAATACACCGTACATATTATAATATTATTGGCAAGGCAAAGAATATGCTAAAAAGCTGACGACAAAATTTATTTGTCTTCAGCTTTTTACTACAAAATCATATATGGGTAAATACTAAATATTTGTTTTAATGTTATTAAATGTATTCATTACAAGATTTAACTATATCATCCACTATTGCTTCAAGATTCAGTGTATTGTGAACTGAAAAATCACAATATACTTTATAGATATCATATCTTTCATTATAAATTTTTTCTATTTCATTAATTCCTTTTTTTAAAAGAGGTCTCCCTGATATATCAACATCAGAAATTATATTTTCTAAAGGTCTATCTATGAAAACTACAATTCCATTCTTTTTCAAGTTTTCTATATTGCACTTCTTTTTTATCACCCCACCTCCTGTAGCTATTATAATATTTTTTTCTACACTTATTTTCTCTACTGCCTTTGATTCTAATTTTCTAAAACATTCTTCACCATTTTTAAATATATCTGGAATACTGCATCCGTTTTCCGATTCTATGTAATCATCTAAATCTATAAATTTTTTATTCAATTTAGAAGCTAAGAGCTTACCTATAGTAGTCTTACCACATCCAGGCATGCCTATAAGAACTATATTTTTAATACCTGTTTTCATAAGGGTGTGCCACCTCACTTACTATATTCTACTCTTACCAATTCATTATATATTTCATCTACAATTTTTAAAGATATTTTTCTTTGTTGCCAGATTTCTTCTGAAGCAACAGCTTGGGCTACAAGCATATATAGTCCGTTTGCAATTTTAAGTCCTATTTTTTCTCCCATCTTTAAAAAAAGTGTATATTCAGGATTATATATTAGATCCACAGCTGTATTAAATTTGGCCAATATCTTTTCATTTACAGGACAATTATCTAAATTAGGATACATGCCACAGGGAGTACAATTTACTATTATATCCTCATTCTTTATTTCATCCAGCTTTTCATAAGAAATAACTTCAAATCCATTTTTCTCAAAGCTTTCAGCATGCCTACTCACATATGTAATGTTTTTAGCACCTTTATCTAAAATATACCTGACTACAGCTTTAGATGCTCCTCCTGTACCAAGTATCACTACATTTTTATTCAATACATCTATGCAATTCTTCTTTAAAGTAAGACCAAAGCCGTGGTAATCTGTATTATATCCTTTTAAGCTATTTTCCTTAAATTCTATAGTATTTACAGCACCTATATTTTTTGCCTCTTCTGATATGTCATTCATATAATTCATAACATCAATTTTATAAGGTATGGTGACATTTACTCCTCTACAACCTAAAATTTTTAAAGCTTCTATACTTTTATCCAAATTATCGGGTGCTATTTCAAATAAATTATATTCTCCATTTATACTTAACTTCTGCAAAATCAATTTATGTATTACAGGCGAAAAACTATGTCCCAATTTTTCACCTATAAGCCCATAAAAATCACTCATGCAAATTACCTCCTATATATTAGCAATCCCCTTTATAGTTTCCTAAAAGTTTAAAATATACGCTTTCTTCTTCTATACCCTTTAAAGCATACCTAGTATCTTTATCCATAATATTTCCATTAAAATCAATGTAAAAGAAATACTGCCAGGATTTGTTTATTATAGGCCTTGACTCTATTTTAGTCATATTCAAATTATTCTCATGAAAATACTTCAAAACATTATAAAGAGTTCCTGGTTCATGCGGCAGAGTAATTAATATGCTTATCTTATCACATTGTTTATCACTTTCTATATCTTTTCCCATTATTATAAATCTAGTGTAATTATTGCTGTTATAATTTATATTTTTTTCTATTATATCAAGTCCATAAAGCTTTGCTGCATTTTTACTGGCTATAGCAGCTTTACTTTTAACATTTTGCTCACTTATATATTTGGCACTTCTAGCTGTATTAAAATAAGGATTTAGTTTCCAATTTCTATGTTTTTCTAAAAATTTACTGCTTTGCATAAATGCTTGGCTGTGAGAATAAACTTCTTCTATATCACAAATAGACGCTCCTTTTACTCCCAATAAATTATGATTCACTTCAATACATTTTTCCCCAACTATATGAAAATCATATTCTCCTATAAGATCATAAACCTGAGAGACACCTCCTGTAGAAGAATTTTCAATTGGGAGTACTCCATAATCTATGTCCCCATTTTTTAGAGCCTCAAATACATCTTTAAAGCTTTCAAAGTTTAATGCTTCTGGTTTACTTCCAAAATACTCTAGCAGTGCTTCATGGCTGAAAGATGCAGGCACTCCTTGAAATCCAATTTTAAATGCATCACTACTTTTCCTTTTAGGTTTAATTTCACTACTTATAGAGGATTGTTTAAATTCTCTTTTTTGTATATTTCTGCTTATTTCCATAACATTCTTCAAAAAGGTTTTAGTTTCATCTTTTATAGATTTATCTTTAAGATTTTTCAAGTTAACCTTTATTACCTCTTCTTCTCTTGATTTATCAAGTATATCCATAGAATTTTCTATTTTATATTTTGCTACTTTGCGAGATACTTTTGCCCTCTTTTCAAAAAGTTCAATCATTTCTTTATCTATTTTATTTATTTCATCTCTTAAATACTCCAAATCTTCCAAAATATCACCTCCACAAGTAATTTAATCTTCCATCAAATTGAGCAGCGAAAGTGCTGCAGCTGCTTCTATTACTGGTACTGCCCTAGGTACAATGCAAGGATCATGTCTTCCTTTTATCTCTAAAAGTGCATCTTCTCTTTTTTCAATATCTACAGTTTTTTGAGTTTTTGATATAGATGGAGTAGGTTTTATACAAGTTCTAAATATAAGCGGCATTCCATCTGTAATTCCTCCTAAAATTCCTCCATTATTATTAGTGTAGGTTTTTATAGCATTATTGTCTGATATAAAATATTCATCATTTGCTTCAGAGCCCTTCATTTTTGATATATCAAAACCTTCTCCAAATTCTACCCCTTTTACTGCGGGTATAGAAAATAAAAGCCCCGAAATAGTACTTTCTACAGAATCAAAGAAAGGATCTCCTATTCCTGGTGGCAAATTTACAACTCCAGTTTCTACAATTCCTCCTAATGAGTCTCCTTCTTCTTTTACCTTTAAAATATACTGCTGCATTTTCTCGCCGCAGTTTTCATCTAAAACTGGAAACTTACTTTCAGAAAGTTTTTCTAAACTACTTTTTTCTATAGAAGTGAATTTAAAGGATTTTGGGTCTTCAATTGTACCTATACTCTTTATATGGCTGCCTATAAATATACCTTTTTCCTCTAATATTTTTCTACATAAAGCTCCTGCAAAAACTATAGGTGCTGTAAGTCTGCCTGAAAAGTGTCCACCGCCTCTATAATCATTAAATCCTCTATATTTTATTTTTCCCGTAAAATCAGCATGGCCAGGTCTTAAAAGAGAAGCTGTTTTTTCATAGTCTTTAGAATGAGTATTGCTGTTTTGTATCACTGCACAAAGAGGAGTTCCCGTAGCTCTTCCATTAAAATATCCGCTTAAGATTTCAAATTCATCCTGCTCTTTTCTAGGAGTGGAAAGTTTACTAAAGCCTGGTGCTCTCCTTTTCATCTGCTTTCTTATGTACTCTAAATCAATTTCAGTTCCAGCCTTTAGTCCATCTATTACAATGCCTATGGCTTTTCCGTGAGATTCTCCAAAAATTGATAACTTTATTTTATTCCCCCACATTCCACTCATCTATATTACCTCCTAATTGTCTAAAATCTTGCCAGAAAGCAGGATATGATTTTTTAACATACTCAGCTTCTTCCATTATTATAGGATTTACACATTTTGAAGATATAACAGCCAGTGCCATTGCTATTCTGTGATCTCTCCAACTTGTAACTTTTCCTCCCTTGAGTCTATCCTTACCATTTATAATAAGTCCATCTTCTCTTTCTTTTACGTCTGCTCCAATTTTATTTAATTCTGTAGATATAGCCTTTAGTCTATCTGATTCTTTAATTCTAAGTCTAGCTGCATTTGTAATTTCAGTGGTACCACTGCTTACAGATGCCAGTGCCGCAAGTACTGGTACTAAATCAGGACACTGGGAGGCATCTATGTACGTTCCATGAGTTTTAGAAGGATTGACTTTTAAAGTATCACCTTTTTCTTCAATTTCAACTCCCATATCTTTTAATATCCTTATTACAGCCTTATCTCCCTGGATAGAATTCATATTGAGACTAGAGCATATAATTCCATCTCCAAGGGCTCCTGCAGTCATCCAGAAAGCGGCCTGAGAAAAGTCTCCTTCTATGCTACAGTTATTTTTTTTATAGGTCTGATTTCCCTTAATTAAAAATTCTCTATAGCCTTTTTTATCCACATAAACTCCAAACTTTTCTAGCATATCCAGTGTAATATCTACATAAGATTTAGATTCAAGTTCTGTGGTAAGTACTATTTTCGAATCCCCATCTAAAAGGGGTAGCGCAAACAAAAGGCCACTTATAAATTGAGAACTTATATTTCCCTTTACTCTGTATTCGCCGGGCTTTAACTTTCCTTTTATAGTTAAAGGTAACTTTCCTTTAAAATTGCTGTAAAAAATTTTTTGCCTGTCAAATATATCATAGTAAACATCTAGAGGCCTTTCTATTAATTTATCTTCTCCCGTAAAAGTTACTTTTTCTCCTAAAGTAGCAGCTATCGGTATTAAAAATCTAATAGTAGAACCAGATTTAAAGCAGTGTATATTTGAATTTTTCATTCTAATAACAGAACTGCCTGTTACATTTAAAGTATGTTCATCTCTTTTAATATCTACTCCCAAAGCTTCCAAAGCACTACAAGTAGCTTCTATATCTTCTGAAAAATCTACATTTTTTATATTGCTTTCCCCTTGGGATAAGGCAGCACATATAAGTGCTCTATGACATACACTTTTAGAAGGAGGAACTTGTATTTGCCCTTTAAGTTTAGTAGGCTTTATAGATACATATTTCATAAACTGCTCCCTTTCCATTTATTTGATTAGATTTTCAGGAAATAAAAAATTAGCTGCTTCAGACAATTTAGTATTTCTTATCTTGCTCTTTCCTGCTTCTTCGATCATTATTAAATTAATTTCATTTTTATCTGAAGATTTTTTATCCAGTGCTATGGTATCTACTAAAACATTTTTATCCACACCCTGTATATAAACTGGAAGCCCATACTTTTTTAAAATATTTACCATATAAGAATAAGTGCCCTCTTTAGTAATAGAAAGTTCTTCTGTTCTTCCTGTTATGTATGCCATACCAATAGAAACTGCTTCTCCATGACTATATTTACTGTAATTATAATATCTTTCAACTGCATGCCCCAAGGTGTGTCCAAAATTTAGCAGCATCCTATTTCCTAAATCTTTTTCATCTTCTTCTACCAATTTCTTTTTTATACTACAGCATTTATATATTATATTTTCTATATTGTTCAAAGCCTCCTCTTTACTTTTATAGGAATTTAGATCTTCTAAAATAGTTTTATCTTTTATAAAACCATACTTTATAACTTCAGCCATTCCATCACTAAAAAATCTATCACTTAAAGTTTTAAGTACCTCCGGATCCATAAATACAGCATCTGGATGATAAAAATTTCCCACTAGATTTTTTCCCCAAGGAAGGTCCACAGCTACCTTACCACCTATACTGCTGTCTACTTGTGCCAAAAGCGATGTTGGTATTTGAACATAACTTATTCCTCTCAAATAAGTAGCTGCTGCAAAACCTGATAAATCTCCAACTACCCCTCCTCCAAGAGAAACTATTACATCCTTTCTCTTTATCTTCAATTCACACAAATTTTCATATATTTTCTTTAGCATATCTAAACTTTTGCTTTTTTCTCCCGGTTCTATAGATATGACATTTACTTTAAATCCATTATCCAAAAAAGATTGTTTCAATTCCTTCATATATAATCGTTCAACATTTTTATCTGTAATTACAACTAAGGTTCTCCCCTTATAGACTTGCCGTAACTTTTTCCCTATAGAAGTTAAAATTCCTCTTTCCATATAAATTTTATATTGTTTCTTTTTAAGACTTATATTTATAGAAATTGTATTCATCAAAATCACTATCCTTATCTTTTAACTAATTCTCTTCTACTTGAGGATGCTTTTTCAAAAATATTTTTTATGGAATCTACATCTTTAGATATTATAGCTTTTTTTAATAAATTAATACTTTCTTCAAACTTTTCTATTTCTTCCACTAATATATCCGAATTCATAGTAAATAGTTCGGTCCACAGTGAAGTGTTAATTTGGGCTACTCTAGTTGCATCCCTAAAGCTTCCACCTGTAAATGACTTTATGTTTTCTTCATTCTGATCCTGTGAATTCATAAGAGATACAGCTATAACATGGGGAAGTTGACTTGTAAAAGTAATTACTCTATCGTGCCTTTCGGGACTTATACAAGTTACATTGCTGCACCCTATTTTCCTAGCCATTTTACCTATTAAATCAATACCTCTAGATGTATTTTTAGCTGTAGGTGTTATTATGTAATTTGCATCTTTAAAAATATCTTTAGAAGCTCCTGCAATACCTTTAAATTCATTTCCTGCCATAGGATGTCCTGGTACAAATTCCAAGTACTGTGGCAAGAATGAATTTATTTCACTCACCACACACTGTTTTATACCTGAAGTATCCGTTATAATAGCTCCACTTTTTAAATATTTAAAATTGTCCTTTACAAATTTAATTGTATCTTTAGGATAAAGGGCAATTATTATAAGATCAATTTTCTTTAAGAAACTTCCACCATTTTCATAGGCTCTATCTATAATCCCCATATTTAAGGCACTTTCAAGTGCATTTTTATCATTATCTACTCCAATAATCTGCTCAGTGGTCAAAGGCCTTAGGGCCATGGCATAAGACCCGCCAATAAGCCCCATTCCCACAATTGCTATATTAAGTTTAAAATCAGAATCGTCCAATCCATATTCCCCCTGTCTTAAAATTTTTACACATTTACAGTATCATATGCTTTATGAATTGTTTTTCCTGGAATTTTGCTTATATCGTTCATCAGCTGTTCAAATACTTTTGGTTTTATGGATTGCTGTCCATCACATTTTGCATTAGCAGGATCATTGTGTACTTCTATCATAAGTCCATCAGCCCCTACTGCCACTGCTGCCTTAGCTAATGGCTCTACCATCCACCAGAGTCCTGCAGCATGACTTGGATCCACTATTACTGGAAGATGGCTCAATCTTTTTATGGCAGGAATAGCACTTAAGTCTAAAGTATTTCTTGTATAAGTTTCAAAAGTCCTTATTCCTCTTTCACAAAGTATTACATTTTCATTTCCTTCAGACATTATATATTCTGCAGACATCAAAAGCTCCTGAATAGTAGCAGAAAGTCCTCTCTTTAAAAGAATTGGCTTGTTTGTTTTACCCAGCTGTTTTAAAAGCTCGAAATTTTGCATATTTCTTGCTCCTACCTGTATCACATCCACATCCTCTACAAATTTGTCTATCATATCCGCAGACATAATTTCAGTTACTATAGGCAGCCCTGTTTCCTGCCTTGCTATTTTTAAAAGATCTAATCCTCTAGCTCTGAGACCTTGGAAGCTGTAAGGTGATGTTCTTGGTTTAAATGCCCCACCTCTTAAAAATTTAGCACCGCTTTTTTTTACATCTTGTGCAATTTTTACAATTTGCTCTTCACTTTCAACAGAACACGGTCCTGCTATAACAGCCAGCTCATCCCCACCTATAGAAGCATTTTTCACTTTTATTACAGTGTCATCCGGATGAAATAACCTATTGGACAATTTGTAAGGCTGCTGTACCTTCTCAACATTTTCCACAAATTCATTAGCTCTTATTTTATCTGCATCCACTTTTGTAGTATCTCCAACAAGTCCTAATATAGAACATTCTTTTCCGTTTATTACATTCACTGTTACGTCGTTCTCACTTTCAATTTTTTGTTTAAGCATGTTTATTTCTTCCTGTGTGGTTTGTGGTCTCATAATAACTATCAATTTTTAGTACCTCCTAAAATTTTATATTATAACTTCTATGCTAG
>DAIMMR010000657.1:0-1713 GCA_036720575.1 Clostridium sp. | reverse complement strand
TTGTTAACATTTCTTCACCGTTTTATAAAATCCTTCTAATTTATATAATTTTTATACAACAAATTATTACATTTATTTTAGTGGTTTTTTAGAAACCATGCCTGCCTTTCTTGGATACATATTTGGTGTTCTTTTAATTTTTTTTATTACGACTAAATTATGATTAAGATCATCATTTTCTATTTTTATTATATCCTCTATTTTACCACCTAAAATACTAACAGCTTTTTTACTTTCATTAATCTCATCCTCAACAGATGGACCTTTCATAGCCACAAAATATCCACCTAATTTTATATAAGGAATGCAAAATTCACTTAGAACAGTTAAATTTGCCACTGCCCTTGAAACTGCTGCATCAAATTTTTCTCTATATCCAATATCTTTAGAAAAATCTTCTGCTCTTCCGTGTATACATTTTATATCGTTTAATTCAATATCTGATATAACTTGATTCAGAAAGTTTATCCTCTTATTTAGTGAATCCAAAAGTACTACCTTTATTTTGGGATTCACTATCTTCATAGGTATACCTGGAAATCCAGCTCCTGTTCCTATATCAATAACATTAGAAATATCTCTTAATTGTGAAAATTTAAATATTTTTACACAATCTATAAAATGCTTTTTAATTATATCTTCATCTTCTACTATAGTAGTAAGATTAATTTTGTTGTTCCAAAATTTTAATATATCCTTATATTTTATAAATTTATTATACTTTTCTTCATCAAATTCTAGTCCTACATCTTTACATGCAGTATCTATTATTTTAAAATATTGCATATTTAGTTCTCCAATCTACCTTCATTTACAAATCCCTTTCTCTGTATTTTTTCTCCATATAAATCAGTAAAACAGAAACATCTGCTGGAGAAACTCCTGAAATTCTAGAAGCCTGGCCTACACTCATAGGCCTTATCTTTTTCAATTTTTGAGTAGCTTCTATTCTCAATCCTTTTATCTTGTCATAGTCTATGTCTTCAGGTATAATTTTATTTTCAAATTTTTTAAATTGATTTACTTGTTCTAACTGTTTTTCAATATACCCCTCGTATTTGGAAATAATATTAACTTCTTCCTGAATATCTTCTCCAAGCTCTGGTCTATCTACATCAAGTGGTTGTACCTTAAAATAATCAAGCTCTGGTCTTTTAATAAGCTCATATAAACTTGTAGTTTTCTTCAATTCAGAAGAACCTATAGAATTTAAGAAATCAACTACTTCCCTTTTAGGAGTTATGTGAATGTCTTTTATTCTTTCAACCTCTTTCTCAATGTCACTTTTTCTTTTTAAATATTTTTCATATCTTTCTTCGCTAACAAGTCCTATTTTATGTCCAAGTTCTGTAAGCCTCAAATCTGCATTATCTTGTCTCAGTATTAACCTATACTCTGCTCGTGATGTCATCATTCTGTAAGGCTCCTGAGTTCCCTTTGTAACTAAGTCATCTACTAAAACACCTATATATCCATCTGATCTCTTTAAAATAAGAGGTGGCTTACCTTGCGATTTAAGAGCAGCATTTATACCTGCTATTATTCCCTGAGAAGCAGCTTCCTCATATCCTGAACTTCCATTTAGTTGACCTGCACCAAACAGTCCTTCAACTTTTTTAAATTCTAGTGAAAGTTTTAGTTGTGTTGGATTTATACAATCATATTCAATAGCATAACCTGTTCTTAAAAACTCTACATTTTCAAGTCCAGCTA